>JAZDPH010000014.1:0-8115 GCA_043797735.1 Candidatus Omnitrophota bacterium
CCTAAATTAATTCTGCGTTTCTAGAGGGGTTTCTAAGATAAGGCGGTGGAGAGGGTTTTGGTTGGGGGTGTGGTAATGATAGAATGAATTTTACACGCTAACCAGAAATTGTCTTATTTGGTCATGATTGCCGGCTAATACTGCAATACAATTCTTATCCTCTTGTCTTATAACTACACGGATGTTTCTTTCAGTGCCGGCTTCATAATAGGGCTTTCTTAGTTGTTTATAAAAAAATCGCGGCGCTATCTTTTGTGCCTCTTGTAGATTGCACCCGCTAGAATAATAAGCAGCTAAAGATTCAAGTATCACTCCTGCTATTTTCTTTTGCTCATGTCCTAAACGCTTGAGGCTTCTTTTAAAAGAAGGTCTATAGTAAAGGTGCAAAGGCATTGATTAAGCTTTTCCTTTTTTTAGATTATCGATGAACCTTTTTGTTACGCGCTTTTCTTTCCCCTTTTCCTTGACTGCAAGGGTCTCTAATTTCGCGTATTCCTTAGCTGTGAATTCTCTTTCTTTTGTCTCCAGAGGGATAAGCTCTATTCCCTCTTTAGAAACCTCTACCTCGAACATAGAGCCCTTTCCTAAACCCAAAGCGTTTGTGATCTTCTTAGGTATGGTTATTTGATTTTTTGCTGTCATTGTAATTGTCATTTTTCTTCACCTCCAATAGAAGTATAACACAAAGTAAGGAAATCGTCAAGGACGAAAGTAAGAATTTTTAGGCGGACCGTAGACGCTTTACGTATCTATCTGAAATCAATGAAATTACAATACAATTCTTTCTTAACATAGGTGGTGTATTTGTTTTGTAAACCTATATCGATAAGTAGGTTACGTAAAGCGTCTACGTAAGATGGCAGTTTACTCAACATATATTATATATTGCGGATTATTTCTCTTTACAAAAGAGTTATAAGCGCATAAAATAAAGTATAACTATGCTAAAAAATGAACTATCTTGATATCGCCATAAAGGCCGCAAGAGTTGCCGGCAAAATCCATAAAAAGTATTTTAATAGCAGCCTGAAAGTAAAAACAAAGTCTTCCTCCTTTGACCTTTTGACCGTTGCCGATACCGAGGCGGAAGATGCGGCTGTGTCGTTAATTAAGAGATATTGTCCGGATCATAATTTTCTTGCCGAAGAACGCCGCTATCAGAAGACTGATTCCGAATACACCTGGATAATCGATCCTCTTGACGGGACAAATAATTTCGCAAGCGGTATGCCTATTTTCTGCGCCTCAGTCGCGCTGATGCATAAAGGGCGGATATTGGCCGGGGCAGTTTATGACGTAACGCGCGACGAATTATTTTACGCTCGGCAGGGAAAAGGGGCGTATCTTAACGGCAGGCGCATCAGGGTAAATTCAGCCGATACCCTGAAACGTTCTTTGCTAATTACCGGATTCTATTACAGCCGCAGCGAAGAGATGGTCCGGACGCTTGAGACGATCAGGAGGTTTTTCCTGAAACATATCCTGGGGCTGCGCCGGCTGGGGGCAGCGGCGCTGGATTTATGCTATATTGCCTGCGGCCGGGCAGCGGGTTTCTGGGAATTTGAATTAAGCCCCTGGGATTTTGCCGCCGGAAAATTAATTGTTGAGGAGGCAGGCGGAAGAGTAAGCGGAGCCGGCGGAGAGGAGGTCCGGCTGACCGAGAAACATTTTATTGTGGCCTCAAATAAAAAGATACATCAACAGATGCTGGAGGTAATAAGTGAGGCCACAACTTAGTAAGGCTACAAGAGATCCCTCGCATAAACATGCCAAAAATCTCTTACGACATTTTTGGCATATGCTTCGGGATTAATTCGCGTATTGACTTACGCTCTTTTTAGTCGCGTAAGTCAAACGCTCATTAAGGAGGGGATATGGGCAGGCAGGCGAAATTAAGCGGGGAGATAGCGGTAACCGCGGCAAATAAAGTGGGGGTGTTGGCGGATATGTCCAGGCTGCTAAGCGAGGCCGGCATAAACATAGAGGCGGCAGCCGGCTATGCCGCCGGTAACGAGGCAAAGATAATGATAGTGACCGCTGATAACGCGGCTGCGGTTGGGGCCTTGAAGAATGCCGGATATGCCTCTTTAAAAGAGAACGAGGTCGTAATTGTGGATTTGGAGAATAAGCCCGGGGCGCTAAAAGAGATAACCCTTACCCTGGCAAGCAGCGGAGTTGACATTAAGCAGCTATACGGGACAGCCTGTTCCTCAGGATGCCCTTCAAGGCTGGTTTTTTCAACCAGCGACAATCAAAAGGCGCTTGAGGCTTTAAAGAGATAAAAAGGGGGTATAACGCACATGCTAAAGATTATGGAGTATTCCTTTTTAGGCAATCGCCTGTGGGATTACTTGATATGTTTTCTATTGTTTTTAGGGGCTTATTTTGCCATCAGGCTGTTCAGGCGCCTGATCCTGAAACGTTTAAAAATATGGGCAGAGAAGACCTCTACCACCCTGGATGATTTCCTGGTAAGGGTCATCCAGGATATCTGCCTGCCTTTGGCTTATTTTGGGGTTCTTTATTTATGCCTGAATATGCTTAATCTGAGCCCTCTTTTTAAGAGAATTCTTGATATTGCCGGGACCGCGCTCTTGACTTTTTTTGCGGCGCGCCTGCTTTCGGCCCTGGTGATCCATGCCTTTAGCGTTTACTGGATTAAGAGGGATAAGGACTTAATCCTGGAGCGCAGCCTGGAAGGGATATTGAAGGTATCTAAATTAATCATCTGGAGTTTAGCGTTAATATTCTTCCTGGATAACCTCGGCTTTAAAATCTCCGCCGTAATCGCCGGTTTAGGCATAGGCGGCGTGGCGGTGGCCCTGGCAGCCCAGGCAATCCTCGGGGATCTCTTCAGCTATTTTGCCATATTATTTGACCGGCCCTTTGAGGTCGGCGATTTTATAATTACCGGAGAATACCTGGGGTCAGTCGAGCATGTCGGCATAAAGACTACCCGTATCCGTTCCTTAAGCGGAGAGCAGTTGATTTTCTCCAATACCGACCTTACCAATTCACGGGTACGCAACTATAAAAGAATGGAAAAGAGGAGGGTGGTTTTTAAATTAGGGGTTACCTACCAGACTGCCCTCGAGCAATTAAAGGCAATACCGGGGGCAATCGAAAAGATAATCAAAAATATCGGCGATACTGTTTTTGACCGCGCGCACTTCTTTTCTTACGGGGACTCAAGCCTGGTTTTTGAGATTGTTTATTACGTTATCGGCAGCGATTACAATAAGTATATGGATATTCAGCAGGAGGTTAATTTCGCGATAAAAGAAGAATTCGAAAAGCGCAATATCGAGTTCGCCTATCCGACACAGACGCTCTATCTTTCCAAGGAAGGGGAATAGAATGGCAGTAAAAGCAAAGAAGGCCAAGGCCCCGCAGCGTAAAAACGGCGATATCTGGCTAAGCATCCATAAGGATATGTCCGAGGAGGGGATTAAACGTTCCTTTCTGGCCAATCGCGAGTATGCCCTGGCCAAGGATCAGTATACCGCCACCCTTCATGACGATTACATGGCGCTGGCTATAGTAATGAGGGACAGGTTAATCGAACGCTGGATTGCCACTCAGCAGGGTTACCACAAGAGAAATATAAAAAGGGTGTATTACCTTTCCATGGAGTTTCTTATCGGCAGGCTCCTGGGTGCCAATATGCTTAACCTCGGCGTATGGGAGCAGACAAAAGAGGCAATGGAAGGCTTAGGTTTTGATATTGAGGAGCTGCGCGAGTGCGAAACAGATGCCGGCCTTGGCAACGGCGGCCTGGGAAGGCTGGCGGCCTGTTTCCTGGACTCAATGGCCACGATGGGGATAGCCGCGCACGGCTACGGCATAAGGTATGATTACGGGATTTTTAACCAGAAGATAATAAACGGCAACCAGGTTGAATTTCCCGATAACTGGCTTAGTAAAGGCAACCCCTGGGAGTTCGCCAGGCCCGAATGTACGGTAAAGGTGCATTTTTACGGCCGCACCGACGTTTATAAAGATGAAAAGGGAAAATTGAGAGTTAGGTGGGTGGATACGGAGGATGTTTTGGCGATGCCCTATGATACCCCGGTTGCCGGCTATAAAACCAATATCGTCAATACCTTGGAGCTCTGGTCTGCCCGCAGCACCGAAGAATTTGACCTTAAGTATTTTAATAAAGGCGATTACGAAGGGGCGGTCTATAATAAGGTATTTTCGGAAAATATCTCCAAGGTGCTCTATCCCAATGATAACGTCAGCCAGGGGAGGGAACTGCGCCTGAAGCAGGAGTATTTTTTTACCGCCGCCTCTATTGCCGATATCATCCGGCGCTTTAAGGAAGAGAACTCCGATTTTTCCCTTTTTCCCGATAAGGTAGCTATTCAGTTAAACGATACCCACCCTTCCATCGCCATAGTGGAGTTGATGCGCCTTTTAATTGACGAGGAGGCCCTGGAGTGGGATACTGCCTGGGAGATAACGCGGAATTCCTTTGGTTATACCAACCATACGGTTATGCCCGAGGCGCTGGAGAAGTGGCCGGTCCCGTTATTGGAGGCATTGCTGCCGCGGCATATGCAGATTATCTATGAGATAAACCAGCGTTTTTTAAAGCAGGTATCGCTTAAATTCCCCGGAGAAATTGACCGGCTTAACCGGATGTCGATTATTGAGGAGGCAGGCCCCAAGAGGGTGCGTATGGCTTACCTGGCAGTGGTGGGTTCGCATTCTGTTAACGGAGTTTCTAAGCTTCACAGCGAACTTTTAAAGAGCCAGCTTTTCAGGGATTTTTATGAGTTGTTTCCCGAGCGGTTCAATAATAAGACCAACGGTATAACCCAGCGCAGGTGGCTGCGCAAGGCCAATATCCGGCTTTCGGATTTAATCACCTCTAAGATAGGGGATAAGTGGGTAACCGACCTGTCTCAATTAGAGAAGCTGCTGCCGCTTAAAGACGATGCCGCTTTTTGTAAGGAATGGATGAGGGTAAAATCCGAGAATAAAAAGGCGCTCGCGGATTATATCTATAAGTCTATGTCAATACAGGTTAACCCTGAAAGCATGTTTGATGTGCAGGTAAAAAGGATGCACGAGTATAAGCGCCAGCTTTTATTCGGGCTTTTTATCATTAACGAATACCTCAAAATAAAAAATAATCCCAAGGCAGCTTCTGTGCCCCGGACTTTTATCTTAAGCGGTAAGGCTGCGCCGGGTTATTTTATGGCAAAACTGATTATTAAGTTTATCAATAACGCCGCCGAGGTCATTAATAAAGATAAAACTCTAAAGGACAGGCTCAAGGTTGTATTTATGGAGAACTACCGGGTTTCGCTTGCTGAGAAGATATTTCCGGCTGCCGACTTATCGGAGCAGATTTCTACCGCCGGGACAGAGGCCTCGGGTACCGGGTGTATGAAATTTATGATGAATGGGGCGCTGACTATCGGGACCCTTGACGGAGCAAATATTGAGATAGGCGAGGCAGTGGGGAAAGAGAATATATTTTTCTTTGGTTTGGATGTAAAACAGATCCAGCGTATCAGGCAGGCCGGTTATAACTCGCAGGAATATATAGAGCGTTCCCCGGGATTAAAGGAGATAGTCGGGCTGATTAAGGGGAACTTTTTTTCTACGTTGGAGCAGGGGTTATTTGACCCCATTGTCAATATCTTGACCAGCGGCGACCGATATCTGCTCTGTGCGGACTTTGACGATTATTGCGCAATGCAGGAGAAAGTTGCCGCGCTTTACCGCAATCAGGACGAATGGGCCAGAAAAGCAATTATCAATGTGGCTAAATCCGGAAGGTTCTCCAGCGACCGCACGATCAGGGAATACGCAGAAGAAATCTGGAAGGCCCCTATTACTAAAGCATAGATAATTTTCTCCTTTTAAACAAGGTTAAATGCGGGTATCGGGTCATCCGGTTATCCGGGTGTGGATATCAGTGTATCGGGATATCAGGAAATTTTCTTACCGGATACCCAGATATCCTGATGCCCACTACCGGATACCCAGATATCCGGATAGCCGTTTCTAAATAATATGACTGAGAGGAAAAAATTCAAGCATATATATGGCCCGGTTCCCTCCTGGAGGCTGGGGGCTTCATTGGGGATAGATTTGCTTTCGGCAAAGAATAAAGTTTGTACCTTTGATTGTTTATACTGCCAGTTAGGAAAAAGCAGGAAATCTTATAAACAAAGGAAAGTTTTTGTGCCGGTAAAAGAAATCATCAGGGAATTAGAGTTGCTGCCTCCTTTAAAGATAGACTACATAACTCTTTCCGGTTCGGGTGAGCCGGCTTTGGCAGGAAACCTCGGAGAGGCAATTCATGCGATAAGAAAAAAAAGGAAAGAGAAAATTGCGGTTATAACCAATGCCTCTCTTCTGGAGAGGGAGGGGGTAAAAAAAGAGCTGCTTGCGGCTGATTTTGTTTTGTTCAAACTGGATGCAGGCTCGCAAGGGGCCTTTGAACGGATAAACCGCCCCGCCGGCAGGACAAGGTTTAAGGCTATAATAAAGGCAATAAAGGAATTCAGGCGCAGGTTTAAGGGGCGGATGGCCCTGCAGATGATGTTTATCAAGGAAAATAAGGACTGCCTGAAAGAGATGGCGGCGGTTGCCAGAGAAGTGCGTGCCGATGAGATACAGGTTAATACCCCCCTGCGGAGCTCTGCCTCAAAGCCGCTCTCAAAAGAAGAATTGAGTAAGATAAAGAATTATTTTATCCGTGAATGCGCTGATATAGCAAAGGTTATCAGCGTATATGATAGCGCCAGGTTAGGGGTTAAGCCGATTAATAAGGCTGATACCTCAAGGCGCAGAGGCAGTTGTTTATGAACATAGATGAAAAAGTTAAATATGGATATCAGGTTATCAGGTTATCCGGATGTGGATATCGGGATATCGGGATATCGGGAAATTCTTCACCGGATATCCTCATACCCGGATGCCCACAACCAGATATCCAGATATCCAGATATCCACATTACCTGTGTGTATCTACGTTCAAGAAGCATTTTTTATATTCTTTAATAATAATTCTGGCGTTAATGCTTTCCTCCTGCGCCAGGGCTCCGGTTAAGCCGCCTGTTGCGCCCGAGGCTTATCCTGCGCAGCAGCCCCTGCCGGCGCAGTCAGTGGTAATCCCGGCGCCTACCCTTAGTTTAAGGGGAGATATTTTCCATACCGTTGCTCCGGGTGAGACAATCTGGCGTATCTGCAAGATGTATGACGTAAAAACCGAGGATATCACCCGGGCCAATAATATAGCCGACCCGGCAAATATAAAGATGGGGGCGCGCCTTCTTATACCGCAGGCCGCCCCAGTTAGGCCGGTGGTCAGCCTCTACCCTTCCAGGAAATGGAGTTATATTGTCATCCACCATAGCGCAACCGAGGAGGGCAATGCCTTCTTTTTCCATAAGTCTCACCGTGTTAAGGGGTGGAATAGTTTAGGGTATCATTTCGTAATTGATAACGGCACAATCGGAAAGAAAGACGGCAATATTGAAGCTTCCCCGCGCTGGATAAAGCAGCAAAATGGCGCGCATTGTAAGGCGGGGCAGATGAATTATAAGGGAATCGGGATATGCCTGGTGGGAAATTTTGACAAAGAACAGGTTTCAGAGGCGCAGTTGAATTATCTGGTTTATCTGGTTGGCATCCTGCGGCAGTACTATAACGTCCCTTTAAAAAACATCATCGGCCATTCTCAAGCGCCGGGCGCTAAGACCAACTGCCCGGGGAAAAATTTTCCCTGGAGGGAGTTTAAAGAACGGCTTGGAGAAAGCAGGCAATGATAAAGAACCGTCAGGCACTAAAGGCCATCGGCACAGTATTATTTATTTTTCTCTTGTGCGTAATTTTTATAGAGCCATTGCGTACCAGGATGAATAATATTTTTATCATCCGCGACCGCGGTGAATTAAAAGAGGAAGAGCTTGTCGGCACGGTCATTGGTTACAACCCCCGGATTAAAGAGGCGCAAGGCGTGCTTAAAGATGCCGGTTTTTATTTTGGCTCAGCTGACGGATTTATGGGGACACAGACCAGAAGGGCAATAATGAACTTTCAAAGGAAAAAAGGCCTGCAGGCAACCGGCAAGATAAACCAGCTTACCCTTTTGGC
>JAZDPH010000010.1:0-22525 GCA_043797735.1 Candidatus Omnitrophota bacterium
AAAGACTGCCCGTTATACACCGCAAAGATAATTAAGGGCGTAAAAGTGGGGCCTTCGCCCGCCTGGCTTAAGGAAAGGCTTGAACTGATAGGCTGCCGCAGCATAAATAATATTGTAGATATCACCAATTATGTTTTATTTGAACAGGGACAGCCCCTGCATGCATTTGATTTAGGTAAGCTTGCGTTAAATATAAGTATTAGAAGGGCAAGGCGCCAGGAAGAGATAATAACTATAGACGGCATAAAAAGGGCGCTGGACGAAAAAACTTTAGTCATCGCATCAGGGCCCAATGGCCCGGCGGATCAGCCAATAGCCATTGCCGGAGTTATGGGCGGCAAAGATACAGAGGTTACAGAAAAAACAAAAGACATTTTACTGGAGGCGGCCGTATTTAATCCCATAACCGTCCGTCACGGCCGGCAAAGGCTGGGATTACAGAGCGACTCCGCCTACCGCTTTGAACGCGGCGTAGATTTAGAGGCGGTAGAATTTTCTTCTTGGCGCGCGGCAGAATTGATCCGGGCGCTGGCGCAGGGTGAGTGTATTTTGGCAAAGAGTTCCGGCAGGGTTAAGGCTAAAAAAAAGCTCGTCAGCCTGAACCTGGCGCAGGCCAATAAGATCTTGGGGACAGACATTGCTCCCGCAAGGATAAAGAAAATTCTGGGGAGCCTGGGGTTTAAAACAGCGCCAAAGGGCAGGGACTGTCTTATGGTTGGGATACCCGCATACAGGCAGGATGTAACGGCAGAGATAGATTTAGTTGAGGAGGTAGCCAGGATACAGGGTTTTGATAAAATGCCCACAACTTTGCCGCTTTTAGCGCCGAAGCTAATCCCCGGCGGAGAAAGGGAGCTGGTCTCTGCGTTAAAGAATATACTTGCTGGATTGGGCTTGAACGAAGTAATTACTTACAGCCTTATTGACAGGGAATTATTGAAAGATTTTATGCCGCCGGATGAGAGCGTGCCTGTCGAGGTCTTAAACCCGTTAAGCAGGGAGCAGGGGATTTTGAGGCCTAGTCTTGTGCCGAGCATTGCCGCCTGCATTGCCTATAACCTGAATCATCAGCAGGAGTATGTTAATATCTTTGAGGTGGCAAAAGTATTTTCTTCTTCTGCCTCCGGGCCCAAAGAGGAGCCAGCCTTAGGCATAGCCCTCTGTGGGACAAAATCCCGCCTTTTGCAGGAGGGGGCAGTCAGGGAAAAGTTCGGGCTTCTGCATTTAAAGGGGATACTTGAGGTGTTATTCGAGAGGCTAGGGGTGAAAAACTATACTTTTTGTTCCAAGGATAACCCGTCTCTCATTGGCATCTCTGCCGGCAGGCAAAGAATAGGCAAGATATTTATTTTAGGAAAAGATTTTTTAGAGAGGTTGGATATCAAGAATAAAGAGGTGGTTGCCGCCGAGATTTATTTAGAGAAACTATTTTTCTCTGCCAAGCCGGCAAAGAACTTTAGCGCCCTTCCCAGATATCCGGGGATAACCAGGGATATAAGCGTGGTGCTGCCTACGGATCTCCCCATAGAGGAGGTGTTGGAGGCGGCGCAGGATGCGGGCCGGCCCTTTCTCTGTGAGATTAAGGTCGCCGATTTTTACAAGGGCAGCCAGATACCGCAGGGCTTTATCGGCCTGACCATCTCCTGTTTATATCGTTGCAGCGAACGTACGCTAAGCGACAAAGAAGTTAATCCCGTGCATAGCCTGCTCTGCAGGCTGCTGGAAGAGGGCTTTGGCGCCAAGATCAGGCAGGGATAAATTACAGGCATAGGCATTTTAGAGGCTATTGCATTTAAGCATAATTTGTGTTATACTTTTTATGTAGCAATAGCTAAAGCTTTTTTTCCCGCCTGTGGCGGGATCCCGCAATTGAGTTAACGATGGACGGGAAGATATCCCTGCGGTGTACGTTGGAAGCCCGATAATTATTGAACCAACATCAATAATAAGGGAGCCTGTAATTCCCTGGCGGCTCGGCTGTCCGGGAAAGGGCACCCACTTGAAGCCAAATCGGTTCAGATTTTCGCTCCAACGGCACTTTGCGGGGATTTTTTTATTGACCCCCGCCGATTTGATTCGATTTGATGCATCGAATCAAATTGAATCAGCGGGGGGAAATAATCCCGAGCGAGGCAGTCTAAGCTGCCGAGTCGAGGGATCTCATACCAATGGATTTATTCAGCGAAAAGCCCGTCGATACTAACACCCTTCCTCTTGCGGTTCGGATGCGTCCGCTAACGCTGGCTGAATTTGCGGGGCAAGAACATCTTTTAGGCCCCGGCAAACTCTTGCGCCGCGCCATTGAAGCCGACCGCATCAGTTCTTTAATATTATACGGCCCGCCCGGCACAGGCAAAACCTCCCTGGCCTGGTGCATTGCTAATCTTACCAAATCATATTACCTGTCAATAAATGCCACTACCTCAAACGTGGAAGAATTAAGGCGGGTAATCAATACCGCCAAAGTTCAGAGTTCAAGCAACAACAGAAAGACAATCCTTTTTATTGACGAAATCCACCGCTTTAATAAAGCCCAGCAGGATGTGCTCCTGCCTGATGTAGAGGCAGGCAATCCGGTCCTAATCGGCGCCACGGTGCACAACCCCTATTTTTCTATTGCCTCCCCGCTTTTATCCAGGTCATTAGTCTGCGAATTAAAAACCCTGTCCATGGCGGATATTTTAAGGATACTCAATAGCGCCCTAAAGGATAAAGCCAGGGGCTTGGGAAATTTCAAGGCCAAAATTGACAAAAGGGCGCTGGAGCACCTGGCCAAGACCTGCGAAGGCGATGCCCGTCGGGCTTTAAATGCCCTTGAACTAGGGATGCTGACTACTCCGGCCTCCAAAGAGGGGGTTATTAATTTTGACTTAGCCGCTGCCGTTGAGTCCATACAAAAAAAAGCAGTGCTTTACGACAGAGACGAAGATGCCCATTATGACACCGCCTCGGCTTTTATAAAATCAATGCGCGGTTCTGATCCGGACAGCGCTTTATACTGGATGGCAAAGATGCTTTATGCTGGAGAGGATCCTCGCTTTATTGCCCGTCGGATTTGCATCCTGGCGGCAGAGGATGTGGGCAACGCAGACCCGCTTGCTTTGGTTTTGGCAAATGCGGCGCTGCAGATTTCCGAATTTGTAGGGATGCCGGAGGCAAGAATTCCCCTGGCCCAGGCGGTAATTTATGTCTCCTGCGCCCCCAAATCAAACGCAGGATACTTAGCTATTGACAAAGCCTGCCAAGATGTAGAGAATAAAAGAATACAGGAGGTGCCGGACCACCTCAAGGATGCTTCTTATCAAGGGGCAAAGAATTTGGGCCGCGGCAAAGGGTATAAATATGCCCATGATTACCCGGGCCATTATGTAGAGCAGAAATATACCAGAATCGCGGTGCGTTATTATGAACCTACCGAGATCGGCTTTGAGGCGAAGATTAAGCAGAGGATGCAGAAGCTAAGGGCAGGGGGGCAAACAGGGCCGCAGAGCCCTAAACAGAAGAGGCAGGATGTTTAAACGGAGGCCATGGAATTATGAGCGAAAAAAGGGCTTACGACAGGCTGGCTGCCTGCGGAGAGGCTACGTTAAAGACGGTTGATGAAACAGCGCCTTTACAGAAGGGCGGGCTGGAGGATATAAGTTTCGGCGGGTTCGCTATCTCTTTACAGGAGAAGATGGAGCCTTCGGCAGCGGTTAATTTCAACCTGACTATTTCCACAGCCGGGGAGTTGTTTTGCGGCAAGGGCATAGTCAGGCATGCCACCGAAAACTCAAGGTATAATAGAAAAACCTTTATCGTCGGGGTTGAGTTTACGGAAGTGAATAAAGATATCGTTACCTATGTCATAAAGAAGGTTCAGGCAAAGCTCACCCAGCAAAAAAAATGCGGCGAATGGCGTGACCACGCGGCAGGCATTATTCCCTATTGATGAATTAATCTAAAGATGACGAATATAATCTTTCAGATACTGGTTTTTTCCGGGGCATTTATGGTGTTCTATGCGCTATACGGGGTGTTCTCCGGAGCAGAGAAGAAAGAGCCTGTAAAATCCGGCCCTGACCCCAGGGAGTCAAAGATCCAGCGGCTGCAGGCGCAAGTCAGTTCTTTAGAAGAAGAGCTAAATAAGGCAAAGGACGACTACTTTAATATTCACAAGGCATTTGAAGCGGCAAAGGTTAAAGAGCCGAAATTAAAGGAGGAGTTAATCAGAAGAGAAGACTGGGTGGCTAAGTCTGAAGAGGCGCTGGATAAAATAAAGGCGGAGAATATAGAGCTGAGAGATAAGTTTCTCCAGCAGGAAAAGAAACTGCAGGAGGAGTTTACCAGGAATATAAATTTGGCCAAAGAAATAAACGAATTAAAAGAAGAGCTAAAGGGCCACAGCAGCCAGAAAACAAAGATATCCGAGCAGGCCGAGATTCAGAAGCATCGGCTTGAGAAATACGCCGAAGAAAACAAGGCGAACTTGAATACCATTAGAGAATTCAGGCGTAAAGAAGAAAACAGCGAGTGGGTTCCCAAGCAAGACTTTAATAAACTAAACCAGGAATACACCGCATTAGAAAAGGAGTTGGAGCAAAAAGAGGTGAGGCTGGAGATCTACGCGGAAGAGTTGAGAATATTGAAAAAGCAATTAAGCAATAAGGCTAAGGAGATTCCCCTGCAGGCAGAGCCGCCTTCGCAAGAAGTTAAGGCAGGGCCTGTCGAAGAAGAGAAGCCCGTCGCAGAAAAGGCAAAACAAGAGCCGCTGCCGCAAGGCCAAGAGCCTGCGCAGGAGCAAATTGTCCAGCCGCCTGAAGAAGAGCCTGCAGCAGATAAGCAGAAGCCGCGGCCAGCCCCGGGCATTGATACGCAGAAGGTCAGGAACATAGGTATTATTGCCCATATTGATGCCGGCAAGACTACTTTGACGGAGAGAGTTTTATTTTATACCGGCCGTTCCCATAAGCTCGGAGAGGTTCATGATGGCAAGGCGCAGATGGACTGGATGAAGCAGGAACAAGATCGGGGCATTACCATTACCGCGGCGGCAACTACCTGTTTCTGGAAAGAGCACAGAATTACTATTATTGATACGCCGGGGCATGTGGATTTTACGGTAGAGGTTGAACGTTCCCTGCGGATTCTAGACGGGGCAGTAGTGGTCTTCTGTGCCGTCGGAGGAGTGGAGCCGCAGTCGGAGACGGTGTGGCACCAGTCAAATAAATACAATGTGCCAAAGATAGCCTTTATAAACAAAATGGACCGGACTGGCGCGGATTTTTTCGCAGTTTTAGCCGGCATCGAGAAGGATCTCGGCGGCAACACCATAGCGCTGCAGATTCCCATCGGGGCAGAAGAAAATTTTAAAGGGGTAATTGACCTGATAGAGATGAAGGCTTACATATATGAAGAGGAGTCTCAAGGCAGAGAATTTCGCGTTGAAGATATTCCCGCAGAGTGCAAAGAGCAGGCGGATAAATACCGGCATATCCTGCTGGAAAGGGCCGCCGCCCTTGATGAAAGCCTAACCAAAAAATATTTGGAGTCGCCGGCCTCCCTGACGCAAAAGGAGTTAATCAGAGCCATTCGTAGCGGCGCCATCGCCAACAAGGCGGTCCCGGTTTTTTGCGGGGCGGCCTTTAAAAATAAAGGAATACAGAAGTTATTGGATGCGGTAAATTTATACCTGCCTTCGCCTTCTGATTTGCCGCCGGTTTGCGGCCATGGCCCCGACAGCAGCCCCGATCAAAAAATAGAGCGCAGGCCCGATATAAACGAGCCTTTTAGCGGGCTTGCCTTTAAGGTGCAGACTGATCAGCATATGGGTAAGTTAGTTTATTTGAGGGTTTATTCCGGATTCCTGAATACCGGCTCGTATGTATTTAATTCTGTCAGGGATAAAAAAGAGAGGGTGGGTAGGATTGTGCAGGTCCATGCCGACCAAAAGGAAAACATTGACTGCGCATTCGCCGGAGATATTATAGCGATTATCGGGCTTGCCGATACCAGGACCGGTGATACGCTTTGCAGCCTTAAGGAGCCGATTATTCTGGAGGCGATAGAGTTTCCGGTGCCGGTAGTTTCTCTCGGCATCAGCCCGCAGAGCCGGCAGGATCAGGACAAGCTCGCCAAGGGGTTAGCTAAGCTTACGCAGGAGGACCCTACATTTATCGTCGAGACCGACGAAGAGACAGAAGAGACTGTCTTGACCGGGATGGGGGAGCTGCATCTGGAGATTATCGTGGACCGGCTGAAAGCGGAGTTCGGCGTGGAGGCCAAGGTAAGCCAGCCGAAGGTCGCCTACCGCGAAACGGTCAAGACTAAGGCATCGGGAGAGGGCAAATATATAAAACAGTCAGGCGGCAGGGGCCAATACGGCCATGTGGTGATGGAGATCTCCCCTGCGGCAGGAGGAGAAGGCTTTGAATTTATTGACAGCATCAAGGGAGGCGCCATCCCGAAATCATTTATCCTGGCAGTGGAGAAAGGCGTGGTAGAAGCGATGAAAAAGGGCGTTTATGCCGGCTATCCCGTAGTGGACATAACGTTGGATCTTGTGGATGGTTCATACCATGAGGTGGATTCTTCGGAGATTGCTTTCAAGATGGCGGCTCAATTGGGGTTTAAGGCGGCTTTCATGAAGGCAGAGCCGCTTTTGCTTGAGCCCTATATGTCCCTGGCGGTAAATACTCCTGAAGAATACCTGAATGCTATCGTCGGCTACATCTGTTCCCGCAGGGGCAAGATATTGAATGTAGATACTAAGGGTAAACAAAAGGCCATTTCCGCGGAGGTTCCGCTGGCGGAGATGTTCGGATACACCACCAACATCCGCTCGCTTTCCAGCGGCCGCGCCAACGGCTCAATGGAGTTCTCCAAATACCTCCCTGTGCCCTCCGAACTTGCCGAAAAGATTATTGCCGAGAAGAAGAAGTAGCGGTTATATTTTGCTTGAGGTTGGCGGTAAAATGTGTTAAAATAAGTTTTCAATAGGCGTTTAACTTATTATTATAACTTAAGTTATGCCGGAACAGAAGACAAATGATTATTACTGAACAGAAGCCGTTTGAGGAGATATTAGAGAGCCTCAAGGAATACAAAAAGGTATTCCTGGTAGGCTGCGGGGAGTGCGCGGCGGCCGCTAAGACCGGCGGAGAGCCTGAACTGGCAGGGATGAAGGAAAGGCTAGAAAAAAAGGGCAAGGTTGTAACCGGTATGTGTATGCCAGAGGCCCCCTGCGTGGCCGCTAAATTAAAAACCGAACTGGCCAAGCATATGAGGGCATTGAGGGAGTGTGAGGCGGTTTTGGTTTTGGCCTGCGGCCTGGGCGCGCAGTCGGTAAAGGATAACGACAGGCTCTCACTTATGGTCCTGCCTGCTTTAAATACCCTCTTTAGCGCAGTAATGGATGCCAAAGGGGACTTTTATGAAAAGTGCTCTCTCTGCGGCGAATGTATCTTAGGGATTACCGCCGGGATCTGCCCGGTTACCCTTTGTCCCAAAGGGCTTTTAAACGGGCCCTGCGGCGGCGTGGATAAGGGTAAATGTGAGACGGACAAGGACAAGGACTGCGCCTGGGTTTTAATATATAAAGAACTGGATAAGAGGAAAAAACTTTCCAACCTTAAACAGATACAGCCGGCAAAGGATTTCAAGAAGGCGCTTAGGCCCCATAAATTGATAATGAATAAATAAAATGGCAGAACAATTTCCCTACAGCGAAAAAGTAATGGAGCATTTCAAAAATCCAAAAAATGTTGGCGAGATTCCCGGCGCCAGCGGTATCGGCAACGTCGGGAATCCTATCTGTGGGGACGTCCTGAGGTTGTATATCAAAGTAGAGAACGATGTAATCGTAGATGCTAAGTTTAAAACTTTCGGATGCGGCGCGGCTATTGCCACCAGCTCTATGGTTACGGAAATGGTAAAAGGCAAAAGCGTGGAAGAAGCGCTAAAGATTTCCAACCGGGCAGTGGCTGAGGCCTTAGGAGGGCTGCCTCCTATAAAAATGCATTGTTCGGTGCTGGCAGAGGATGCCCTGCGCTCCGCCCTAAAAGATTATTATCTCAGGCAGGGTAAAGAGCCTCCGTTTAAAGACAAACCACACCAACACGATGAGCATTAATGCTGAATTGACAAAGCAAAAGATTCGTAGTAAAATCTTCTTAAAGCTAAAAACACAGAAGGAGGAAGAACGAATAATAAAGAGCAGGATAATAACACGGAAACTTATCAGGACAAAGGTTTTTAAAACGGCAAAGGTATTAATGTGTTACATCGCGTTAAAAGGCGAGGTAGATACGCAAGGCGTGATTAAGCAGGCAATAAAATCAGGGAAAGTAGTTGCAGTTCCGGTTTGCAAAAAGGACAACTTGGCAATACTGCCCTGTATATTAAACGATAAAGCTGGATTTAAAAGAGGCCCTTACGGCGTAGTTGAGCCGGCGCTCCAGAAGCGCGTTCCCCTAAGAGAGATAGACCTTGTGCTCGTGCCAGGAGTTGCTTTTGACAAAAAAGGAAACCGCCTGGGCCGCGGAAAAGGTTTTTACGATCGTTTCTTAAAAAAAATTAATGGCTGTACGGAAACTATCGGCCTGGCTTTTCGTTACCAAATCCTGCCCGCCCTACCCGCCTCAAGCCACGATGTAAGGGTCAAAAGAGTCATCTTTGCCTAATCACTGAAACACTGAATTTTGTCACTTGAGGCGCTGAATAGTGCTGAAACACTGAGATTTTTTCTCAGTGCCTTAAGTTTTTCTCAATGCTTTCAGTGACAACATGGAGGTTAATCAAACGATGATAAATATAATCATATTCGGGGCAATTGCTTTGGTTGCCGTATGCTCGGGGTATTTCTTAAGAAAGCATCTGGCGGAAAGAAAAATCCAGGATGCCGAAACACAGGCCCAGCATATTATAGAGCAGGCAAAAAAAGAGGCCCAGGATAAACGCAGAGAGGCAGACTTGGAGGCAAAGGACCTTCTTTACAGGATGCGCCAGGATTTTGAAGGGGAGACCAAGGACCGCCGGCTGGAACTCTCAGGGGTAGATAAGAGGCTTGCCCATAAAGAAGAAAACATCAACCGCCGCCTTGATCTTTTGGAAAAAAAGGAAAAGGAAATCGAAAGCAAGCTGGAAAATGTTCAAGGGCAGGAGGATTCCCTCAAGGCTAAGGATAAGCAGCTGCATTTGCTCATTGCTGAAGAAAAGGAAAGGCTGCAAAAAATATCTTCCCTCTCGGCCGAAGAGGCAAAACAGATCTTGCTTAGCCGGATTAACGAAGAACTAAATACCGAAAAGGCAGTGCTCATTAAACGGCAGGAAGAGGAGTTGCGCAGCGCCGTTGACAAGAAGGCAAGAGAGCTTATCAGCCTGGCTATACAGAAGTGCGCTGCAGAACATGCCGTTGAGTCCACAGTGAGCGTTGTTACTCTGCCTAACGATGAGATGAAGGGCCGGGTGATCGGCAGGGAGGGTAGGAATATCCGCGCCCTTGAGATGGCTACGGGCGTGGATGTGATTATAGACGATACCCCCGAGGCAGTGACCCTTTCGGCCTTTGATACGGTGCGCCGGGAGATAGCGCGGTTAAGCCTGGAGAAGCTTATTTCCGACGGGAGGATTCATCCCGGCAGGATTGAGGAGATCGTTGAAAGGACTAAGAAGGAGATGGGCGAAAAGATTCGCGAAGAGGGGGAAAAGGTGGTATTTGAGGCCGGGATCAGCGGCCTGCATCCGGAATTGATAAAACTCCTGGGCCGCCTGAAATACCGCACCAGTTTCGGCCAGAATGCGCTGCAGCACTCCAAGGAGGTTTCCTTTCTCCTGGGGGCAATGGCTTCGGAACTGAAGTTGGATTTCAAGCTTGGCCGGCGCATAGGCTTATTGCACGATATCGGAAAGGCCGTAGACCACCAGATAGAGGGTACGCATGCGAAAATCGGGGCCGAGCTGGCAAGAAAATATAATGAATCGCCGGAGGTTGTTGCGGCGATAGAGGCCCACCATGAGGAGATCCAGCCGCAGAGCCTTTATGCAATCCTGGCGGTTGCCGCGGATGCGATTAGCGCGGCCAGGCCGGGGGCAAGGCGCGAGACACTGGAGACGTATATAAAGCGGCTGGAGAAATTAGAGTCCATCGCTAATGTTTTTAAGGGCGTTGAGAAATCTTTTGCTATTCAGGCCGGCCGGGAGATTCGCGTAATCGTCCAGCCCGAGAAAATTACAGATGCTGAAGCAATTAATCTTTCGCGGGAGATCCGCAAGAAAATAGAGGAGGGGATGGAGTATCCCGGACAAATTAAGGTTACTGTAATCAGAGAGACCAGAGCGATAGAATATGCTAAATAAGGATAAGGTTTAGGTTGAGGTTTAGGAATTCACAACTTAACCTTAACCTCAGCCTTAGCCTTTATTAGAGGGACAATATGAAGATATTATTTATCGGCGACATAGTAGGCAGCCCGGGCCGGCAGGCCATAAAGGAACTCCTGCCCGGATTACAAAAGGAATACGCCCTTGAGTTTGTTATTGCTAATGCCGAGAATGCCGCCGGAGGCTCCGGTATCACCCGCCGCGTCGCAGATGAATTATTTGGCGCCGGCGTAGACGTGCTGACCTCCGGGGACCATATCTGGAAGAAGAGGGAAATATTTGATTTTATCGAGGAGGAGCGCAGGATTTTAAGGCCGGTTAATTTTCCGCAGGGGGCTCCCGGACGCGGTTATGCGCTATTCAACTTAAAGGGCGGCTTAAAGGCCGGGGTGATCAATGCCAACGGCAGGGTCTTTATGGAGCCGTTGGAATGCCCATTCAGGACAACGCTCCAGGCCGCAGAGGATTTATCCCGAGAGGCCAAGGTAATAATCGTAGATATGCATGCCGAAGCGACTTCAGAAAAGACTGCTTTAGGATGGTATCTTGACGGCAAGGTCTCGGCAGTAATCGGCACGCATACTCATGTGCAGACTGCGGACGAGAAGATTTTGCCCCGCCAGACAGCTTACCTTACAGACGCGGGCATGGCCGGGCCACTAGATTCGGTAATCGGAAGAAAAACAGAAGCTGTCCTGGCAAGATTCCTTACCTGTATCCCGCAGCGCCTTGAAGTGGCACTTGGCAATATACAGCTTCAAGGAGCGCTCCTGGATATAGATGAAAAGACCGGCAGGGCTCGGTCTATTGAGAGGGTGCAAAAGAGGTTAGGTAATTAAATTCAAATGTCAAAGCACAAAATCCAAAATAAAAAAGTTTTTATTTTATTATTTGCCATTTTAATTCTAGGTTTATCTTTTCATTTTGATTTTTTTATTTGGCATTATCTATACGCTCAGGATGGGGAATTGGAAATAACCATTGATGCCGCCTCTGCCACTATTCCCCTGCCAAAGGTCTTCAGGCCCAACGTTGATTTAAGCGGCCGGGGATTTCATCACGATCCCGGATGGCCGCAGGCGCTGGCGGCGAAAGAGGTGTTGGATATCTGGCACAAGGAGATTGGCTTCAGAGGGGTGTATCGGCTGCAATACAACCTATGGGAGATAAGCCAGCTTGCCAAGGATAAAGAGGCGCAAGGCAGGCTTCTTGCCAATTACGAGAATGTCATTAAGTCCATAAGCGATGCCGGCGGGATAGTCATTCTGGATATCTTCGGAACGCCGGCCGGCTTAGGTAAGGTTTTGGATAAAAAAAGCCCGCCCTTTAACTTAAAAGCATTTAAGGAGTTAATTAAATCCACGATCAGGGAGTTAAGCTGCGATAAAAGATATAATGTCTGGTATGAAGTCTGGAATGCCCCGGATTTAGACGATTTCTTTTTGGGCAGAAAGCAGGAGTATTTTAATCTTTACCGTACGGTCGCAGAAAGCATAAAGGAACTAGAAACCGAGATGAAGGTGCACATACCGATAGGCGGGCCGGCAGTGAGCTGGTGGTTTCAGAATCTCGACGGCAATACCATTGCCACCCCCCAGAAGAGCTTAATCTACGAACTGATTAAATTTTGTTACCGCTTGCGCCTGCCCCTGGATTTTATAAGCTGGCATGCCTTTTCCACCGACCCGGAGGCAGAAAAGGAAAACACTACTTATAAAAATACCGCGGTGAACCTCGTCCGTGAGTGGCTGACTTATTTTAAATTCGACAGGAATACGCCTTTGATAGTTGATGAATGGAATTACGACCGCAGCGCCAATGTCCTGCCGGAAAGAAAGGAAAAATCTTTCATTGCTGCCAGTTATATTCCCGCCCGCATAAAGAATATGTACGAGGCAGGCGTTGATTACCAGGCCTATTTTTGCCTGGAGGATTTTAAGAATAATAAAGAGGGGGTAGTGCGTAACGTCGGCATATTTAGTTTTGACCCGGAATATTCAGGATACAATGGAGCCCCCAAGGCGGCCTACAGCGTCTTTAGGATGCTGGCTAACCTCGGGCCGGATATGTTTTTGACTAAACCCCAGGATGAATTTACCGGCCTGATCGCCACCAAAGGAAAAGACAGGTTCACCGTTATTATTTATAACTACAGCGACCCGGAGATAGTCAATAACTATTTATCGCGCAACATCGCCGCTTTAAGAAAGGCAGAAAGAAAGATTCTGCTGAATTTTATAAAACAAGGCACAATAGAAAAAATTACCTCCGGCGAGATTGAGATCGCCGGCCTGCGCGCGACGAAAAAGATTAAAGCATTACTGAAGAAGGCAAAGGAGTTGAGTGTTATGGCCGCAGAGCATAGCCTATCGGGCCGCCGGGCAAATCTAAATATCAATAATCTGCCAAAAGGAGATTACACTTATCAGAGGTTTGCCGTAGATTCTTCCTGCAGTATGGATTGTAAATTCGCCCCCGTTGATGCAAAGGAAATAAGGGCGGCAGACGCTTATCAGGAGAGGCTGGAATTAAGCCCTTATTCGGTGCAGATGATTATCCTTGAGAGGAAGCCAGCCGAAATAAAACAGAATGAAGGATAGCCCCCGGCATATCTATACCGTATCTGAAATCACCCAGGATATAACATTAATCCTTGAGAGTACATTTGAAAATGTCTGGGTGGAGGGGGAGGTTACCGGAGTAAGCCGCATCCCTACCGGCACCACCTTTTTTAGTTTAAAAGACCAGGAGTGCATTCTTAAATGCGTAATCTTTGCCTCTTATCTAAAAGGCCTTAAGTTTGAGCTTAAAGACGGGATAAAAATCATCTGTTTTGGCCGCATCAGCATTTACGGAAAAAGAGGCGAATACCAGCTGTATGCCCAGAGGGCCGAGCCCAAGGGTATAGGCAGTTTACAATTAGCCCTGGAGCAGCTCAAGAGCAAGTTAGAGAAAGAGGGCCTGTTTTCCCCGGCCCACAAAAGAAAGATACCTTATCTGCCTAAGCGCCTGGGGGTGGTTACTTCTTCATCGGGAGCGGCAATCAAAGACATCTTAAAGGTTCTGGACCGCCGCTTCCGTGATGTGCATATTATCGTACGAGCCGCCCAGGTGCAGGGAGATGGCGCAAAAGAAGATATCGCCTCGGCCATAAAGGATTTGAATGATTTCAATGCGCGCCTGGGCAGCAGGGAGAGGATTGAGGTAATGATCGTCGGCCGCGGCGGAGGCAGCATTGAAGACCTCTGGGCATTTAACGAAGAGATCGTTGCCCGCGCCATCTATAGTTCCGCTATCCCGGTAATTTCTGCCGTTGGCCATGAACGCGACTGGACCGTCGCCGACTTAGTGGCGGATTTACGCGCAGCCACGCCTTCAGCAGCCGCAGAGATAGTAATCCCCAAAAAAGAAGACCTGAAAGAGAAATTAAACTATTTTATTGCGGGCCTGAAGCGTTCATTTCTGAATTTTACAGCCGGCCTGCAGGATGAACTGGATAATCTGGCGCGCCGCCTATCGTTAATGAATCCAATGGCGCTTATCCAGCAGCACAAATTAAAAATCCTAGATTTATCCAGGCAGATTTTAGTACGCATGCGGCACATGTTTTCTCTGAAAGAAACAAAGTTCAAGGGCAGCGTAGAAAAACTCTCTGCCTTAAGCCCTTTAAATATTTTAGGCCGAGGTTATAGTATTACTTTTAAGCTGCCGGAGAATTTAATCCTTAAAGACGTAGAGGAGCTTAAGCCCGGGGATACCATTAAAACCAGGCTGCACAAAGCAGAAGTGACGAGTGAAGTTACGGAGGTGGCTAAAAATGGCTGAAATTAAGTTTGAAGAGGCTTTGAAGAAGTTGGAGAAAATTGTAGACGATCTGGAAAAAGGCGATTTATCTCTGGATGAGGCATTAAAAAAATATCAGGAAGGTATTGAGCTCTCCCGGGTCTGTTCGCAGCGCCTGGAGACTGCTAAGAAAAGAATTGACTTCCTGGCCAAGAATAAAAAAGGCGATTTTGAATTAAAGCCGCTGGATGAGAAAAGAATAGAGGAATAATGTTTCTGAAGAACATAAGCTCCCCGCAGGATTTAAAAAAACTCTCTTTACAGCAGCTTCCCTTATTGGCGAAAGAGATCCGCCAGCGCATAATAGAGGTAGTTTCATCTACCGGCGGCCATATTGCTTCGAGCCTGGGGGCAGTAGAGTTGATCATCGCTTTGCATTATTGCCTGGATGCCCCCAAGGATAAGATCGTCTTTGATGTGGGGCATCAGGCTTACGCCCACAAGATTTTGACCGGCAGGAATAAGGAATTTTCCACCCTGCGCAACTATCAGGGATTAAGCGGGTTCCCCTCAAAAGATGAATCTGTCTATGATGTCTTTACTACCGGTCACAGCTCAAACGCGGTTTCTTTGGCCCTGGGCCTTGCCTCGGCAAGGGATTATCACCTTGCCAAAGCAGAGTACTTTAAAGTGGCGGCGGTAATCGGAGACGGCTCTTTAAGCGGGGGCCTTTGTTTCGAAGGCTTAAACAACGCCGGGCATGCCAAAAAGGACATACTGGTTGTGCTCAATACCAACGAATTAAGCATTGCCCCTAATGTGGGGGCAATAAGCATTTACCTAAACAAGATTATTTCTTTGCCTATTTATAACCGCTTCAGGCAGTCTTTGGAGGGGTTCGTTAAATCGCGCCTGCCAAAGGGAAGCCGCCTGATCAAGCTGGCTAATAAGTTCGAGGAGGGGCTAAAAGGTTTATTTATCCCCGGCATGTTATTTGAGGAGCTGGGGTTTCGCTACTTTGGCCCCCTTGATGGCAACGACCTGGGGCTATTAATAAGGACACTAAAAAATATAATCAATATCAAAGGCCCGGTATTATTGCATGTGGTTACTAAGAAGGGCAAGGGTTATCCTCCGGCCGAAATTGACCCGGTCAGGTTCCACGGCGCTTCAGCCTTTGATATAAATACGGGGGCCAGCCTCGCGCAGGAAAAATCCAAGGGGCAAAGGACTTATAGCGAAGTCTTTAGTGAAAAATTAGCAGCGCTGGCAAAAGAGAATAAAAAGATCGTGGCGATAACGGCGGCAATGCCTGAAGGCACAGGCCTGGATAAATTCCGCGATGCTTACCCGGAAAGGTTCTTTGACGTCGGCATCGCGGAGGCTCATGCGGTTTGTTTTGCCGGTGGTTTAGCGCGCCAAGGGCTAAGGCCGCTTTTGGCCGTCTATTCCACCTTTTTGCAGAGGGCTTACGACCAGCTCATTGAAGATGTGGCTTTGCAAGGACTGGCCGTTGTGTTTGCTATTGACCGTGCCGGCATAGTGGGGGAGGACGGGGTAACGCACCAGGGTATTTTTGACATATCTTTTTTAAGGAGCGTGCCTGATTTGACAATTATGGCTCCCAAGGACGGATTAGAGCTGGAAGAGATGCTTGAGCTCGCCTTTAAGCTAGACACTGCCGCGGCGCTGCGTTATCCTAAATCCCCCTGTCCTCCTGCCAGAGGGAGCTTTACTCCTTTAGAATTAGGCAGGGCCGAGGAGTTAGCCGACGGCAAAGATTTTGCAATAGTTGCCTTAGGAAGCATGGTTGCCCCCTCTTTTGAGGCGGTTAGCTTGTTAAGAAAAGAGGGGTTATCGGGCGCTTTAATTAATGCGCGTTTTGTAAAGCCGCTGGACGCCAGGTTATTTAAGTCGATCGCTGAGAGGTTTCAATTTATATTTAGCGTTGAAGAGGGCATTGTAGACGGCGGTTTCGGCAGCGCAATCGCAGAGGTAATAAACAGGCCGGTAGTAAAAATAGGCCTGCCTTGTTCCTTCATACCGCACGGAGAACGAAAGTTGTTATTAGAAAAATACGGCCTCTCTGCCGAGGCAATCGCGCAAAGAATAAAAAGATCCCTCGCTTAATCGCTTTGCAATTTCTTCGAAATTGCATGCGCAAGCTCGGGATAAATTCGCACAGATAACTTACGTTCACTATCGTTCCGTAAGTTATGTGCTCATTTAAAAATGGCTAAGATAAGAATCGACCGCGAAAAGTGTAAAGGGTGCCTGCTTTGTGTCGGCGCCTGCCCGAAGGGGTTAATTGCCGTAGATAAAAAATTGAATGCCCGGGGGGTATTTCCGGCGAAATTCAAGAGCAGCGCCGGCTGCCTGAGCTGCTCTATGTGCGCATTCATCTGCCCGGATTGTTGTATAGAAGTATATAAATAGTGTAAAGCGTAAAGTTAAAAGCGTAAAGTTAAAGTGAAAAGTTTAAAGTTTTTTAAAAAGTTTTAAATTTTAAGTTTTAGTTTTGCGCTTTACGCTTTGAATTTTGAGTTAAAAGATGAGCATAACAAAGGTATTAATGGCTGGCAATGAAGCGATTGCCGCAGGAGCTATCCGGGCGGGGTGCCGCTTTTATGCCGGCTATCCCATTACTCCGCAGAATGAGTTAATCGCATACCTGGCAAAACATATGCCGCAGGCAAAGGGGGTTTTTATCCAGGCCGAGTCCGAGGTTTCCGCCATAAATATGGTTTTTGGCGCCGCAGCGGCCGGGGTAAGAGCAATGACCTCTTCCTCCAGCCCCGGGATAAGTCTTAAGCAGGAGGGCATTTCTTATATTGCCGGCGCGGAATTACCGGCAGTAGTAGTAAACATTATGCGTGGCGGCCCGGGCCTGGGCAATATTTCTCCGTCGCAGGCAGATTATTTTCAGGCTACCCGCGGCGGCGGGCACGGCGGGTACCGCTGTATAGTGTTGGCGCCCGCTTGCGTGCAGGAGGCATACGACTTAATGAGCCTAGCCTTTACGCTGGCGGACAGATACAGGATGCCCTCGCTGGTATTGGGGGACGGCATGCTCGGGCAGATGATGGAGCCGGTGTTTTTTACAGAGGACAGAGGACAGAGGACAGAGGACAGAAAAAATCTGACTTCTGATATCTGTCTTCTGACATCTGAAAAGAAGTGGGCGTTGACGGGTTGTAAAGGGCGGAAGCCGAATGTAATAAAGTCATTTTATATGAAAGAGGGGGATTTAGAGAAATTCAACCTTAGCCTGCAGGCAAAATACAAGACAATTAAAGCAAAAGAACAACGCTATGATTCATTATTTTTAGAGGATGCTGAGATTATATTGGTCGCCTACGGGACGATGGCCAGGATCGCAAAGGCCGTAGTAACCAAGTTAAGAGAGGGTGGGAAAAAAGCCGGCCTTATCCGGCCCATTACCCTCTGGCCTTTTCCCGAAGAGATATTTACGGTTATTAAACGCAAGGGGCGCAGGGTAAAGTTTTTGGCGGTAGAGATGTCATATGGGCAGATGGTTGAGGATGTGAAGCTTGCGGTCGGCGGTAAAGCACCGGTAGATTTTTTGGGGCGTTCCGGCGGAGGGATACCGACGGAGGAAGAAATTATGCGGAGCGTAATGCGGTTACGGTAACGAAGCCCGTATCGGTTAGGTCAAAGGGTTACGGCAAACAATAAGAAAGCCCTAACCTTAACCGATAGACGAAACGGGCATCGTAACCCTAACCGAATACCTAACCAAGATTATTGTTAATGAAAAAGATATTCAGTCGCCCAAAATCACTAAGGGATGTAGATACGCATTACTGCCCGGGCTGCGGCCACGGCATAGCCCACAGGCTTATCGCCGAAGTCATTGACGAACTGGGTATAAGGCAGAGGGTAGTGGGTGTCGCGCCCGTAGGGTGCGCGGTTATCGCCTATGATTACTGGGATTTTGACTGTTGTGAGGCTTCTCACGGCAGGGCGCTGGCAGTGGCAACGGCGATAAAAAGGCTAAGCCCCAAAAATATCGTTTTTACTTATCAAGGCGACGGAGATTTAGCGGCCATTGGCACGGCAGAAACTATACATGCGGCTAACCGCGGGGAGAATTTAACGGTAATATTCATAAACAATGCCCTTTACGGCATGACCGGCGGCCAGATGGCGCCTACGACTTTGCTGGGGCAGAAGACCGCCACTACTCCGGAAGGCAGAGTAACTGGCTTAGAGGGTTGGCCATTGAAGATTTCGGAGATGCTGGCGTTATTGCCGGGAACAAGATTTATTGAACGCACATCCCTGCATTCGCCGCAGGAGGTTATTAAGACAAAGAGGGCCATAAAAGAGGCCTTCCGGAATCAAGCGGATAATATCGGCTTTTCTCTGGTTGAGATTTTATCGCCCTGTCCGACTTATCTGGGGCTATCGCCTAAAAAATCGCTTGATTGGATAAAAGAGAAGATGGCAGGAGAATTTCCATTGGGAAGAATAAAGTAACCCCACACTTCCGTGTGGGGAATGTGGATACTGCAGGCGGGAGCCTGTAGAGAGAGATATGACCGAAAAAATTATAATCGCCGGAGCCGGCGGGCAGGGAATTATGCTTTTAGGCAAGGTGCTTGCTATGGCCGCGATGAGAAAAGGGGAATTTGTTACGGCGCTTCCCTCCTACGGCGCCGAAGTGCGCGGCGGCACGGCCCATTGCATGGTGGTTATCTCGGATCAGGAGATCGGCTCCCCCTATATTGAGGAGGCCGATACCCTTATAATTATGAACAGGCCGTCTCTGGAAAGGTTTAAAGCCAGGGCAAAAAATAAGGGCTTGTTTTTAATCAACAGCTCGCTGGCCTGCCTGTCCGGCAGGCAGGCAGGCAGGCCTTCCGGCAGGGGCATCCGCGTATTAGAATGCCCTTTTACAGATTTAGCGATAAAACTGGGGAATATAAAAGTAGCCAATATGGTGGCGCTGGGTTTATTCTTATCACAGAGCAAGGATCTGGAGTTAAAAGATGCCCTTGGGGTTATTGCGGATATCGCTCCCGAGGATAAAAAAGGCTTAATAGACATTAATAAACGAGCCTTAGAGGAGGGGTTAAGTTATGGTTCGCGTTAGGTTTGCTCCCTCGCCAACCGGCAGCCTGCATATTGGCGGCGCGCGCACCTGCTTGTTTAACTGGCTTTACGCGCGGGCATTAAACGGCAGGTTTATTTTAAGGATAGAGGATAGCGATAAACTGCGTTCAAAAAAAGAACACCTGGATGAAATCCTGGATAGCCTTGGCTGGCTTGGGTTTAAGTGGGATGAGATTTATTACCAAAGCCAGAGGTTGGCCGTCTACAGGGAATACGCCGAAAAATTGTTGCAGTCGGAGGCGGCTTATATTGAAAGGTCCGAAGAAGGCAAAGAGGCGGTTATTTTCAGGGTCAAGCCGCAAAAGATCACAATAAAGGATTTAATCCGCGGAGAGATTGAATTTCAAGCTGAGTCCATTAAGGACCAGGTGCTCATAAAATCCGACGGGACGCCCACTTACAATTTTGCCTGCGTGGTGGATGATGCCTCTATGAATATCACGCATGTCATAAGAGGCGACGACCACATCTCCAATACCCCCAAGCAGATTCTTTTGTATAATGCCCTGGGATTCTCTGTGCCTGAATTTGCGCACCTGCCGTTAATATTGGGTGCTGAAGGCGGCAGGCTTTCTAAAAGGACAGGGGCGACGGCTATCAGCGACTACCGTAAAATGGGGTATTTGCCCGCGGCTTTGGTAAATTACCTTTTGCTGCTGAGCTGGTCGCCGGGGGCAAACCGCGAAATTATCGGCATCAAGGAGGCAGTCAAAATCTTTGACATCAAGGGCGTCAATAAGTCCGCCGCCACCTTTGACTTGAATAAACTGAACTGGCTTAACAATCAGTACCTTAAAAAAGAGGACGCCGAGATACTCGTTGACGCGGTAATCCCCCTCTTAATAGAAAAAGAATATATCGCTAAAGATAATTTTGATAGAGATTATATAGTTTCTCTGGTAAAATTATTCCAGGCCCGGCTTACAACGGTAAATGACTTTGCGGAATGGGCGGATTTCTTTTTTGTGCAGGATATTCAGATAGACCCTAAGGCGCAAGAAAAGTATCTTGGTACCGATTTATCCAAAGAGTTTGCGATGTTCATCCAGAGGCTGGATGCGCTGGGTAAGTTTGAGGTAGAAACAATTGAGGCTGCCTTTCGCAGTATGGTTTGCGAATTGGGCATAGAGGCAAAGGTGTTAATTCATCCTGTCCGCGTCGCCCTTACCGGCAAGACCGTCGGGCCCGGATTATTTGAAGTAATTTATTATTTAGGCCGGCAGCGTACAAAGGAAAGGCTGGAGAGATTTATCAGAAAGGAGTAAGAGATGCGCAGTCTAATAACGGCGATAGGGGTGTTATTGATTGGGGCGGTTTTAATAAGCGGGTGTGAGACAGCCGCCGGCGCAGCCAAAGGCATCGCTTACACCGCCGAAGGCGCGGGCAAAGATACTGTCAACATAGTAGGCGGAACCGGAGGCGTATTAATGAAATTGGATAACTGGATGCGGGAAAATCTCTGGTGATAATTCTTAGTAATATTTTATCTAAAATATCGACATTCCACCTGAATATATTATTTCTTCTGGGCCTGGCCTTGTTCGGGGGGACTGTCGGCGGCCGCATCTTTCAGAAGCTGCGCATCCCGCAGGTAGTCGGCTATATTGCGATAGGGATTATAATCGGGGAGTCCGGGGCAAGGGTGGTCAGCCGCGATATTATTTTGGCCCTGCAGCCGTTTAATTATTTTGCTTTGGGCCTAATCGGCTTTATGGTCGGCGGAGAGCTGAAGAAAGAGGTCTTTGTCAAATACGGCAAGCAGTTTATGACTATCTTGTTATGCGAAGGCGTTACTCCTTTTATAATCGTTTCATTAATTACAGGCGTCGTCGGAACATTTTTACTGGGTGATTGGAGGATTGCCTGGGCGCTGGCCTTATTATTAGGGGCGATATCATCTGCGACTGACCCGGCTACTTCTACGGAGGTATTAAGGGAGTATAAAACCAGAGGCCCCCTGACCCAGGCTATTTTAAGCATCGTTGCCTTAGATGACGGCCTGGCGATTTTACTTTTTGTAATAGCATCGAGCGTGGCAGGAAGTTTAAGCGGAAACATACACAGCGGCCTGTTAAAAAGCCTTATTAATCCCATATATGAAATCGGCGGCTCCATTATTGTGGGCGCAATAACCGGGCTGGTTTTTAGTAAAATTATCAGCAGGTATTCGGAAAAAGGAAGGCTGCTTGCCTTTTCTATAGGGACGGTTCTTTTGGTTACGGGCTTATCCCTGGCTTTAAAAATTGAACTTTTGCTGACTGCTATGACCGCCGGGGTAGTTGTGGTGAACCTGGCCCCCCGCAGGAGTAAAGATATATTTGAGCTCATCGGCGGCTTCACCCCGCCCATATATGTTTTATTCTTTGTTTTTATCGGAGCCAAATTAAACTTCCAGAATCTTACTCTGGCTACAGGTATTTTAGTGATTATCTATATTTTTGGAACAATGTTTGGCAAGGCTGCGGGCGCGCGCTTAGGGGCGGTTATATCCGGAGCCCCGGAGTCAGTCAAGAAATACCTGCCGCTGGGGTTATTCAGCCAGGCCGGCGTGGCTATCGGATTATCCATTTTAGCCACCCAGTATTTTCCCGGAGAGATCGGTAACTCCCTGGTGGTTATTATTACCGCGACCACCTTTATCTTACAGTTGGTAGGGCCTTATTTTGTTAAGGTTGCCGTTACCCGGGCCGGTGAGGTAGGGTTAAATATTACCGAAGAGGATATCATTGAAGCCAGTAAAGCCGGGGAGTTAATGGATAAAAATACCCCGGTTATCTATAAGGCTACCCCGCTTTCTAAAATCCTTGAGATTTTCAGCAAGAGCCCTAATTTATACTATCCGGTTATTGATCAAGAGAAGAACCTGCTCGGCATTATAACCGTGGATAACATTAAAAATATTTTTAACGAAACCAGCCTCAGCAGTTTCCTGCTGGCCGACGACCTGATGGAGCCTGTTATAGCTAAGGTCAGGCCAGAGACCCCGATGAAAGAGGTTCAGGAGCTTCTGGACAGGCATAATCTGGAATGCCTGCCTGTGGCCGGTGAGGATAATAAACTGGCGGGTTTTATTGAAAGAAGGGGCCTGGATAAGGCCATCTCCACTAAAATTATAGAGTTAAGGGAGAAGTCTGATTCGCTTGAGCAGAAATTAAACGGTTAATGCCCTCTCGGCTAATGGTAGGCCACTAGATTCTGGATCTAGCTATCATGGTTCGAATCCATGGGGGGCAACCAAATTTTGGCA
>JAZDPH010000080.1:0-6778 GCA_043797735.1 Candidatus Omnitrophota bacterium
TTCCTGCTTTATGATACCTACGGCATGCCCTTTGAACTTACGGCAGATTGGTTAAAGAAAAACAATATGCCTGTTTCAAAAGAGGCCTTTGACAAAGAGTTAATCAGGCAGAAGGACCGCTCTAAATCCCAAAGCGCGATGAAGGGGGATGTTTTTGCGGCCGGCGGCGTTGATTATGGAGTGAAAGAAACAAAATTCCTCGGATATAAGCAAAACTGCCTGAAGGCAAAGGCCTTAAAAATATTTAAAGCCGGCAAAGAGGTAAAAAAGATAACCCGGGGGGAAGAAGCAGCGATTATTTTAGATAAGACTGTCTTTTATGCCGAGTCCGGCGGCCAGGCCGGGGACACCGGAGAACTTAGCAAGGGCAAAAGCGTATTTGAAGTCCTGGATACAAAAAAGGCCGATAAAATAATTTTGCATATCGGCAGGGTAAAATCCGGGAGTTTCAAAAAAAACGATTTTGTTTCTGCAAAGATTAATTCAACGCGCAGGCGTTCTGTTGCCGGAAACCATACCGCAACACACCTCTTGCAGGCGGCTTTAAGGAGGGTGCTGGGGGCTCACGTACGGCAGCAGGGTTCGTTTGTCGGCGAAGAGAGGCTGCGCTTTGACTTTACTCATTTTAAACAGATTACCCCGCAGGAGTTAAGCAGGATAGAAGAGACGGTGAATGATTATATACTAAAGGGCCATGCGCTTGCAGGCAGGCAGATGGGCTTAGCGCAGGCTAAGAAAAGCGGGGCGCTGGCATTTTTCGCGGAAAAATATTCCTCTAAAGTACGGGTGGTTTCCATTGGGGATTTCTCCAGGGAGCTTTGCGCGGGCACACATCTGGAGAATACAGCGCTTATAGGGCTTTTTAAGATTATCCGTGAAGGCTCGATAGCCAGCGGGATACGGCGTATTGAGGGGGTTACCGGCAGTTACGCCTATAAATTAATAAAAGAGGAAGCGGGGGTCATTTCCGATATTTCAAGCCTGCTTGGCGTGCCGGCGCAAAGAATAGCGGAGGAGTTAAATAAGAAGTTCGCGCTTCTAAAAAAGTTAGAGGGGCAGTTAAATTCGCAGGCGCTGGATTCCCTGAAATCCTCAACGGATGATATAATTGCTTCTGCCGGCCGGATAAAGGGCGTAAAGGTTATTACTAAAATTATAGAAAATCTGGATATGGGGTTATTAAGAAAAAACGTGGACCTGATAAAGGAGAAGGTGGACAATGCGGTTATCGCCCTCGGCTCAAGCGCCGGGGGAGACAGGGCGCTGTTAGTTATCGGGGTAACCGGCGATTTAGCGAAAGAAAAGATTGATGCCTCGGTTTTAATCCGCGGTATAGCCGGGATTATCGGCGGCAGCGGCGGAGGCAGGAGTGATTTTGCGCAGGCAGGGGGAAACAGGCCGCAGGAACTTACGCAGGCGCTGGAGGAATTAAAAAACATGTTGGCGAGGACATTAAAATGAGAATAGTGCGTTTTACCAGCAAAAAGCTGGAAAAGATCTACCAGCGTCAGATTACCGGTTCCAGGCGCATTAAAGACAAGGTAAGTAAAATTATCGACGATGTGCGCGCCGCAGGGGATGAGGCGGTATTAAAATATACCAGGAAATTTGACAAGGTTAAGCTTTCGGCCAGGCAGCTGCGCGTCTCGCAGATAGAGATAAGCGGGGCATATCAGAATATTACCCCTAATTTCGTCTCCAATTTAAAGGTAATCATTGAAAACGTCAACAGGTTTTACCAGAAGAGCATGAAAAAATCATGGAGGATTAAAGGCCCCGACGGCCTTATCCTCGGCGAAAATTACCAGCCCCTGGAAAAAGTGGGGGTCTATATTCCGGCAGGGACAGCCCCCCTAGCCTCTACTGTATATATGAGTGTGCTGCCGGCAAAATTAGCCGGGGTAAAAAGAATAATCCTGGCCAGCCCCCCTGATAAACAGGGGAATATCAACCCGCATATTCTGGTGGTTGCCGACCTCTTAAAGATAAACGAAATTTACCGAATCGGCGGAGCGCAGGGGATTGCCGCGCTTGCCTTCGGGACAAAGACCGTCCCGCAGGTAGATAAAATTGTAGGCCCGGGAAATATCTATGTCAGCGAGGCCAAAAGGCAGGTCTTTGGATACGTGGATATAGATATGATTGCCGGCCCGACGGAGTTAGTAATTATTGCCAACCGTTTCAGCGACCCCGCCTTTATTATCGCCGACCTTAAGGCGCAGGCCGAGCATAAAGGGGGCCTGGCGGTATTAATTACCAATTCTAAGAGCCTGGCTAAGACGGTAAAGTCCGAGATGAGCAATAGCGCCGGTTACGTCATATTAACTAAGAACCTCCAGCAGGCAGCAGAGATAAGCAACAGGATTGCCCCCGAGCATCTGGAGATCCTAATGCAGAATCCGCAGAGGCTGTTAAGAAAGATTAAGAACGCCGGCGCCATATTTCTGGGGCCTTACAGCCCTACGGCTGTGGGGGACTATGTTGCCGGGCCAAGCCATGTGCTTCCTACCTGCGGGACGGCGAGGTTTTTCTCGGGGCTGTCGGTGGCTGATTTTGTAAAGAGCAGCCACGTTATCAGTTATTCAAAGAAGTCGCTGGATAAAATAAGGGAGCCATTAGAGAAAATCGCCGGAATTGAAGGACTGCAAAAACATATTGATTCGGTGAAGGTGAGGTTTGAATAACGATATGTTACATCCTTAAATTCCCTCTCCCCGAAGGGGAGAGGGTTAGGGTGAGGGGAAATGAAACGAAACAACACAGCAAAGTGCAGAAAACTACGAAAAAGCCAAACAGATGCCGAACGTAACCTTTGGCAGATATTACGTAATCGCCAGATATCCGGAATAAAATTTAGAAGGCAATTCCCCATAAGCAGCTATATATTAGATTTCTATTGCCCGGAATATAAACTTGGCATTGAGGCTGATGGCGGACAACACTATGAGGATAAAGGCAAAAAAGATGATGAACAAAGAACAAAAGAATTGTCCAAATATGGGGTAAAGATAGTAAGGTTTAGTGATTTAGATATATTGAATAATATCCATGGGGTTTATGAAATAATTCAGAGGGTTATAGAGAGTAGAAAAAGTAAAACCCCTCACCTTAATCCTCTCCCCAAAGGGGAGAGGAGATTACGGGAGTTAAAACATTCTTCCTAAAGGCAACAAGGATTAAAACCCTCTCCCCAAAGGGGAGAGGGAAGGGTGAGGGGGAGGAGATTATAAAGGAGATAAAATGAGGAAGGCGCAGGTTAATAGAAAAAGTAAGGAAACCGATATTGCCGTTATATTGAACATCGACGGGACAGGAGAAACGAAAATCAAGACCGGGATCAGTTTTCTTGATCACATGCTAGAATTATTTGCTTTTTGGGGACATTTTGATTTAGAAATTTTCACTTTAAAATCAGATTTAAAAGTGGATAAACACCATACCAATGAAGATTTAGGGATTGTTTTGGGGTTATCTTTCAAAAAAGCACTTGGCGATAAAGTTGGAATTCAACGGATTGGTTTCGCTTCGGTTCCTATGGAGAAAGTAGTAGCCAGTGTCAATGTTGACATTAGTGGTAGGGGAAGTTTTGTTTTAAATAGCGATCCTAGACAGGATGGTTTTTCAAAATTGGTCGATGGATCGTCTGAACAGAAGGATAAATATGATCTTACATATGCAATTCATTTTTTTGAAGCATTTGCTAAAAACTTAGGAATGAATCTGAATATTAAGATTGAACCTGTAGATCCTGATTTACACACTAACTTAGAGCCGGCCTTTAAAGCCTTGGGCAAGGCATTGGACCAGGCCACCCAAATTGACCCCCGCCGTAAAGGCGTACCGTCAACAAAGGGGATAATTGATTAGGTATTTGAACGCAGATTCTCGCAAATCCCTGCCTGTCGGCAGGCAGGTAACGCAGATACACGCAGATGTCATTGCGAGCGAGTCCCGACGATACGTCGGGACTCGCGAAGCAATCCCTTTAGATTGCTTCGGGCTTGCGCCCTCGCAACCTTCGGGATTGCTTCGTCGCTCGCTGCGCTCGCTCCTCGCAATGACTGAGGTGAGCGCCTAGATATGATCGCAATAATTGACTACGGAATGGGCAACATCCACAGCATCCAGAAGGCGCTGGAATTATCCGGCGCCAGAACGATAGTTACCAGTGACGCCGCCCAGATAGGGCTTTGTGAAAAGGTAGTGCTTCCCGGAGTGGGCGCCTTTGATGACGCGATGCGGCAATTGAGGAAACAGGGTTTAATTACCGCCATCAACGCGCACATTTATGATAAAAAACCCTTTTTGGGGATCTGTCTTGGGATGCAGCTTTTATTTGAAGAAAGTCAGGAGGGGGACTCAGGCGGGCTGGGTATATTGAAAGGCCAGGTAAAGCGCTTCAAGGAAAAAAGCGGGGTTAAGATCCCGCATATGGGATGGAACCAGTTAAAAAAAATTATTCCTGACTGTCCGCTCTTAAAAAATACGGCTGAAGGGTCTTTCGTATATTTCTGCCACTCCTATTACCCATTACCGGCAGATAATAAGGTTACTGCCGCTTTTTGCGACTATGCAGTTGAATTTGCCTCTGTAGTCTGGCAGGATAACGTCTATGGGGTGCAGTTTCATCCCGAGAAAAGCCAGGATGTGGGGCTGGAGATGATAAAGAACTTTGTAGAGTTAGCGTAGAAACACAATGTCCAATGTCCAAATCCCAATGACGAATAAAATCACAATGACCCAATGTCCCAATTGGGTATTGGGATTTGGAAATTCATTGGTCATTGGGGCTTGGTGATTGGAAATTTAAAAGAATATGCTGATTATTCCCGCAATAGACATCAAGGACGGCTGCGTGGTACGGCTCAGACAGGGCAGGTTTTGCGATAAAAAGGTCTATTCATCCGACCCGTTAAAACTTGCCAGGCGCTGGGCTAGAGAGGGCGCCCGCCTTATACATATAGTTGACTTAGACGGCGCTGCCAGCGGCAAGCCTAAAAACCTGGCGCTGGTAAAGAGAATTGCCAAAAACACCTCCGCGGCAATCCAGTTTGGCGGAGGAGTAAGGCAGGCGGCTATGATAAAAACACTGCTGGACTCCGGCGTCAGGAGGGTCGTGCTCGGCACAAGAGCAGTGCAGGACCGGGATTTTTTGAAAAAGGCATACAAACGCTTCGGCGACAGGATTATCGTCAGCATTGACGCCAAGCGCGAGAGCCTTTTAATCCGGGGATGGCAGAAGGCGGCTAAGGATTTGAGTGTTTTAAAATTTGCCCGGGCCTTGAAAGAAGGGGGGATGAGCGAATTCATTTATACCGATATTTTAAAAGACGGCACCTTAGAGGGCCCAAACACTAAAGCTATTAAGAACTTGTTAAAGAAAACCGGAATGAAAATTATTGCCTCCGGGGGCATATCGAGCCTTGCGGATATATATAAATTAAAATCTCTGGAAAAATACGGGCTAAGAGGCGTGATTATCGGAAAGGCCCTGTATGAAGGAAAGTTTAGCTTAAAGGAAGCTCTTAGTTCTTGTCATTGAGGAGATTGCTTCGCTCCTGCTTCGGCTTGCGCCTCGCAGTCGCTCGCAATGACAGCGAATTTTGTCATTGCGAGGACTGCTTTGCCGAAGGCAAAGCAAGACGAAGCAATCCTCTCGCAATGACGACACAAAAGGAGGAACAAATGAGTAAAGGAGTAATTTTGTCTGTGGCTGTGTTGGTTTTTGCGGCCTGTATCAGCGGTTGCGCGACTACCGCTAAAAAAACAGAAGTTAAAGAAACAGGGGAGGAAACTCAATTGCAATCACAAGTCACGCAGTTAAAAAACGAGGTTGCTTCGTTAGGGGGGCAAATCGTCAGCCAAACGCAGGAGCTTAATAACCTGAAGGAGCAATTAAAGAATGTTGAAAAAGAAAAGGAGGCGCTCTCGGCCAAACTCGCTAAAAAGAACATTATAGGCGAGGCTGAAATACGGCCGAACGTAGAGCAGATTAAGGTTGCCTTAATAAATGCCGGATATCAGCCCGGCCCAATCAATATGAAGATACAAAGGGAAACCTTTAACGCCATAAGGGCCTTTCAGAAAGCAAATAAGCTGACGCCGGACGGAATGGTAGGTAAAAAAACCTGGGCAGTCTTAAAAGAATATCTCTACGGCCAGCCTGAATAATATGCTTACTAAAAGAATAATCCCCTGCCTGGATATCAAGGATAACCGGGTGGTAAAAGGGGTCAAGTTCCTGGGCCTTAAAGATGCGGGTGATCCGGTGGAGGCCGCCATGGCTTACGGCCGCCAGGGGGCGGATGAGCTGGTATTTCTGGACATAACCGCCAGTATCCAAAAACGTAAAATCCTGCTTAAATTAGTAGAGGAGATAGCAAAAAATATATTCATCCCTTTTAGCGTCGGGGGAGGGGTGGGCGATATCCGCGATATAAGAAACCTTCTGAATGCCGGAGCGGAAAAAGTTTCCATAAATACCCAGGCGCTAAATTGCCCGGATTTAATCAGCGATGCCTCAAGCCGTTTTGGCAGCCAGTGCATCATAGCCGCCATCGACGCCAAACTAACGACCAACCCTGCCTGCCTGCCGGCAAGGCAGGGGCCAACGACCAAAAAATGGGAGGCCTATATCAACGGCGGCCGTACCCCTACCGGTTTGGATGCGATAGAATGGGCAAAAAAAGCGGTTAGCTTGGGCGCAGGGGAGATACTTTTAACCAGTATGGATTATGACGGGACAAAGGATGGTTACGATATCGAACTGACCGATAAA
>JAZDPH010000005.1:0-9555 GCA_043797735.1 Candidatus Omnitrophota bacterium
TACAATGCAGGGGACGCCGTAAAATACAACCGCCGCAAAGGCGTTGACTAACCTGTCTTGGCCCACCTGAGCAGGCTTGCGGTAAAGATTCTTTATCGGCACACGGATCTGTTTACCTATTATATAGGGCTTCCTGCCCAAGAGGCGTGTTAAGTCCTTCTTCAGGGCTAAGGTTAAAGCAGGCACCACGCTGCAGATTACTGCATCAGAGATGCTGATTTTACCCAAAGCCCCGGACAGCCGCTTTCTGCTGTATTGACAGGTGGGGATAGCAAACCTTCTCCATACCCTCTTGCCCTGAAAAATCCCGAAAGATATATTGGTGTTGCCGATATCGATAGCTAATAACATAAATAATCAGGTTAAGGTTAAGGATGAGGATTAGGATGAGGTTAAGACTCTACTTATCCTTAACCTTATCCTTAACCTTTTATAATAAAATCTCTTTTAATTTCCTCAATTTTATCTCTCAACTCCGCCGCTTTCTCAAATTGCAGGTTCCTGGCAGCCAGTTCCATTTCGTATTCTAACTCGGATATATATTTATTCAACTCATATTCGTCCTTGTCCTGGCCGGTTAAGCCCTGCACAAATACCTCTGCTTCCTGCAAATCTTCAATGCCCTCTTTAATCGCCTTCTGGATTGAGCGCGGAGAGATGTTGTTTTTCCTGTTGAATTCCAGCTGAATCTTTCTGCGGCGGCTGCTTTCGGAGATCGCCTTTTTCATTGAGCCGGTGACGGTATCGGCATACATAATTACCGCCCCGTTAATATTGCGTGCCGCCCGTCCGGCAACCTGAATCAGGCTGGTTGCCGAGCGCAAAAACCCTTCCTTGTCGGCATCCAAAATAGCCACCAGGGAAACCTCGGGCAAATCCAGCCCCTCCCTTAACAGGTTTATCCCCACCAGGCAGTCAAACTGCCTCTCTCTTAATGCCCGCAGGATTTTGGAGCGCTCAATAGTCTTAATCTCCGAATGCAGGTATTTTACCCTAAGCCCCTTCTCCTTTAAATAATTGGTTAAATCCTCGCTCATTCTTTTAGTCAGGGTAGTTACCAGGGTTCTTTCGTTATTTTTCGCCCGTTTCTTTATCTCTTCTATCAAATCATCCAGCTGATTTTCCGTAGGCCTGACTGAAATCTGCGGGTCGGCTAAGCCCGTGGGGCGGATTAACTGTTGAATTACCTTGCCCCGGCTCTTTTTAATCTCATAATCGGCGGGCGTAGCCGAAACAAAAACCACCCCTTTTACCAGCTTGCTAAACTCCTCAAATTTTAAAGGCCGGTTATCCAGGCAAGAGGGCAGGCGAAAGCCATATTTAACTAATGTCTCCTTGCGGGCGCGGTCGCCTTCGTACATCCCGCGTATCTGCGGGACGGTAACATGCGACTCATCAATAATCGTCAGGAAATCCCCCGGAAAATAATCCATCATCGAATAGGGCCGAGAGCCTTCAGGCCTCCCCGAGAGGTGGCGCGAATAATTCTCAATACCGTGGCAGTAACCGATCTCCTTAAGCATCTCCATATCATAATTGGTGCGGGACGCAAGGCGCTGTGCCTCCAGCAATTTATTTTTACTCTTTAAATATTGAAGTTGCTGCCCTAATTCCTCTTTTATGCCGCCTATCGCCGCATCAATTCTGTCTTGGGAGACGATAAAGTGCTTAGCGGGGTATACCGCTATTTTTTCCAGGGGCTGGAGGGCCTTGCCGGAAACCGGATTTATCCAGCTGAGTTTCTCAATCCTGTCGCCGAATAACTCTATGCGCAGGGCCTTTTCCTGATACGAGGGAAAAACCTCCAGGCAGTCGCCCCTTACGCGCAGCCTCCCTCTCACAAATTCATAGTCATTACGTTCGTATTGAATCCGGATAAACCTTTTAATTAACTCTTCGCGGGAAACCTCTTCTTTCTTCTGCAAAAAAACCAGCAGTTCGCGGTAATCCTGAGGGTCTCCCAGGTTATAAATACAGGATACCGAGGCTATGATAATAACGTCATTTCTGGCCATTAACGATGTAGTGGATGAAAGGCGCAGGCGGTCCAGGCGCTCGTTAATGGAAGAATCTTTTTCTATATAGGTGTCGGTAGAGGGTATGTATGCCTCCGGCTGGTAATAATCGTAATAACTGACAAAATACTCAACCGCATTATGCGGAAAAAATTCCCTGAATTCCGAGTATAATTGCGCGGCCAGCGTCTTATTATGGGATATAATGAGGGCGGGAAGGTTAATTTTGGCGATTGCATTCGCCAGGGCGAAGGTTTTTCCTGAACCGGTTACCCCCAGAAGAGTCTGGTATCTGCTGCCGGAGGCAACTGACTTGGTTAATTCTTTTATTGCCCGGGGCTGGTCGCCGCAGGGCTTATATCCGGAGACAAGTTTGAAACGTTCCATAACATAAACGCGGATTATCGCAAATCAAACGCGGATTATCGCAGATAAATGTGCGACCATCTGCGTGTCCCGACGAAAAGTCGGGATCCCGACAAAATCGTCGGGACAATCTGCGAAAATCTGCGTTAAAAATGTTCTTTTAATCTGTTATATCAAGGCTCATATCCACGGCCTTAATGGAATGGGTTAGTTCCCCGATGGAAATAATATCCACGCCGCAGGCGGCAACCTGCTTTACATTCTCTATGCTAACGCCGCCGGAGGCCTCCAGTTTTGTAGGCGGATGATGGCCTTTAAACTCAGTTTTGTTCCTGATACTAACCGCCTCTTTCATATCGGCAAGGTTCATATTATCCAGCATAATTACGTCGGGCTTAAAACGAAGGGCATGCCTGAACTCATCCAGATTCTGCACCTCTATCTCAATCTTAAATCCCTTAGGCACGCTGGGCAGTTTATCGTAACCTTCGGTAACTTTAATATGGTTATCTTTAATCAGGAGCATCTCATCCAGCCCTAGCCTGTGGCTGTAGCCGCCGCCAATCCTGACCGCATACTTCTGCAATTCCCTCAGGCCCGGGAGGGTCTTTCTGGTATCGGTTATTTTTACCTTGTAAGGCTTAACCTGCATAACATACTCTTTGGTTTTGGTGGATATTCCGGAGAGCATGCTTAACAGGTTTAACGCCACCCTCTCCGCGCTTAAAATACTGCCTGCCTTTCCGGAAACCCTCGCCAGGGGCCTTTTCTTTTTAATTAAAGAGCCCTCCTTAACCTGTGCCTCAAACTTGGTATTGGCATCTACCAGCTTAAACGCCCTCTCGGCGGCCTTGAGGCCGCAGACTACGCACTCCTGCTTCAGGAGGATATTAGCCGTAGTGATTTTATCCTTCGGTATGGTAAGCTGCGTGGTAATATCGCCCTTTCCTATATCTTCTATAAGGGCGCGGCGGATAACCTGGTCTAATTTCAACGGGTCTAATGCCGGCTTCTTTTCCGAAAGAAAGCTTTTATCTGAATCCATCTCTGATCGCCTCCATTCTTTTAAATACTTCCCGAAGCTCTTTTAATTTCGCCTGTTCGCCCTCTATTATTTCGCGGGGCGCTTTTTTAACGAAATTGCCGTTTCCCAGCAGTTTCTCCTTTGACTTTATCTCTGCCTGCGCCTTTTCTATCTTCTGGCGAAGCCTTTGTTGTTGTTTCTCTATATCCGTAATTCCGGCTAAGGGAATTACTATATGCATATCTTTTAGCGCTGCCTCAAACGTGCCCGGCCTTTTCTTGAATACTTGGGCAAATGTAAGAGAACTCAACCTCGCCAGGTTCCTGATATGAACTGCCATATCTTGCAAAAACTCTCTTTGCGGCTGGCTGCTTAGGATAACTTCGGCGTTTATTTTATCCTGCGCCGGTATCTCCAGCTCCTGCCGCATATTCCTGATCGCCGTAATCAACTCGATCAGGCCCTCCATCTGAACCTCTGCTTTCTTATCAATAATCTGCTCCTCTAGGCGCGGCCAGGGCTGAGTCATTATACTGCTATCGACAGAGACTCCTCCCTCAGGCGACAATCCCTGCAGCCTCTGCCATAACTCTTCCGTAATAAACGGCATAAAAGGATGCAGAACCCTTAAGAATTTCTCCAGCACCTTATATAAAACTACTCGCGTATTCCTGTGGACTGTGGACTGCTTGCCCTGAGCGAAGTCGAAGGGTGGACTGTCAACTAGAATTGGCTTTGCCAATTCTAAATACCAGTCACAGAATTCATGCCAGAAGAAGCCGTAGAGCAGATTAGCGGCCTCGTTGAATTTATAAGCCGCCAGGCTCTTATCCAGCTCCTTTAACACCGAATAAAAACGGCTTAAGATCCAGCGGTTGACGATATCCAGGTCCTCAGAAATGGGGACAGTCCCCTGCCCCTCGACTGCGCTCGGGGTAAACGGGGACTGTTCCTGTTTCTGATCTAAATTCATTAAAATAAACCTTGAGGCATTCCAGATCTTATTGGCAAAGTTCCTGCCCTGTTCAAAGCGCTCCTTTGAGAGAAATACATCCTGCCCCTGCGCGGTAATAGAGATCAGGCTGAAACGCAAGGCATCTGCCCCGTATTCATTGATAATATCCAGCGGGTCAATTATATTGCCGAGGGACTTAGACATCTTCTTGCCTTCAATATCGCGTACCGTGCCGTGGATATAGACGTCCTTAAAAGGCGCCTCCTTCATAAACTCAAATCCCGCCATAATCATCCGCGCTACCCAGAAAAAGATTATCTCCGGCGCCGTCACTAGCACAGATGTCGGATAAAAATAACCAATGTCCTGCTTACCGAGGGACGAGGGACGAGGGACGAGGGACGATTCATCCTTCATCCCTCTTCCTTCGTCCTTCGTAACAAAAGGCCAGCCAAATGTAGCAAACGGCCAGAGCCAGGAGGAAAACCAGGTGTCCAGCACATCTTCATCCTGATAAATATCAACCGAACCGCACACCGGGCATTTTTGAGGCTTTGTTCTTGAAACAATAATTCCTTTGCAGTTCGTAGTTCGTAGTTCGTAGTTCGTAGTCTTCGTTTTTACTGCCGACTCTGGACTATGAACTATGAACTCGCCTGCCTGTTTCTGGCAATTACGGCAGTAATAAACAGGCAGACGATGCCCCCACCAAATCTGCCTGGATATGCACCAATCCCGGATCTCCTCCATCCAGTTAAGGTAAACCTTGTCCCAGCGCTTAGGGTGAAATTTTATCTTTCCCTTTTTCACCGCCTCTATAGCCGGCTTGGCTAAGGGTTTCATTTTTACAAACCACTGACGGGAAAGATACGGCTCAATGATGGTGTGACAGCGATAACAATGCCCCGCGGATAATTCATGCGGCTCTATCCTTTCAATGAGCCCCTTTTCTTTCAAATCTTCAAGTATAACCTCCCTTGCCTCGAACCTGTCCATATCCTTATAATCTCCGGCAAATTCATTCATCCTGCCGTCAGGATGCATCACATTGACAAAGTCCAGATGATGCTTTACCCCTATTTCGTAATCATTAGGGTCATGGGCAGGGGTTACCTTGACTGCCCCGGTGCCGAATTTTATATCAACCATTGTATCAGCGATTATCTTTATCTCTCTATTGACCAAAGGTAAAATCAACGCCCTGCCGACAAGATGCTTGTACCTTTTGTCTTTCGGATTTACCGCAACAGCCGTATCCCCCAGCATCGTTTCCGGCCGCGTCGTTGCAACTACAATATATTCTTTTTGTTTTGGATTTTGGATTTCTTCTTTCAAGGGGTACCTTATATAATAAAGATTCCCCTGCAATTGCCGGTGCGGCGACTCTTCGTCGGAAAGGGCGGTCTGGCAGCGCGGGCACCAATTAATGATATAGCTTCCGCGATAAATAAGCTTTTTTTCATAGAGGCGGACGAATACATCTTTAACCGATTCAGAATATCCTTCATCCATAGTAAAGCGCAGGCGGCCCCAGTCACAGGATGACCCCAGTTTTTTAAGCTGGTGGATAATGGTAGAGCCATATTGCTCTCTCCATTGCCAGACGCGCTCAATAAATTTGTCTCGCCCTAAATCCTGCCGCTTAAAGCCCTCTTTGGCAATTTGTTTCTCAACTACATTTTGAGTGGCGATGCCGGCGTGATCCGTCCCCGGCATCCAGAGGGACTCATCCTGCCTCATCCGGTGATAACGGATGAGTATATCCTGAATGGTATTATTTAAGGCATGGCCCATATGCAGGATTCCCGTAACATTAGGCGGTGGTATAACTATAGAGAAAGGCTTCTTATCGGGGCGGGGTTTTGCGGAAAATAAATTCTTTTCCTCCCAGTACTTATACCACTTATCCTCAGCCTCTTTGGGATTGTAACGGGTAGGTATTTCATTCACCCCGCACCTTCTTTCTTATTTATCCCTTTACTATCTAAACCTTAAAATATTTGAATATTTAGAAGGTGCGGGATTCATCAGAAACTTTATCCTTTAATAACTTATATTCTACGCTGTCTACTAATGCCTGCCATGAGGCCTCAATAATATTCTCGGAGACCCCGATAGTACTCCAGGCATCCTTCTCATCCTGCGACTGTATAAGCACCCTCACCCTGGCGGCGGTGCCGGTTTTTTCATCCAGCACGCGCACCTTAAAATCAGAAAGGCGCATCTTAGACAGTGTCGGGTAGAACTCCTTAAGGGCCTTGCGCAGGGCGTTATCCAGCGCATTTACCGGGCCGTCGCCTTCGGCGACAGCATGCTCCCTGGTGCCCTTTATCTTTAATTTAATAATTGCCTCGGAGGTAATCTTTTTATCCGATTCCTTCTCCACTACTACCCGGAAACCCTCCAGTTGGAAAAATTTCTTATATTTCTTAAGCGCCTTCTTTATCAGTAATTCAAAAGAGGCCTCTGCCGCTTCAAAATGATACCCTTTATGTTCAAGGCCCTGAAGCAGTTTTAAAATCTTTTTAGCCTTAGGGTCCTGCTTATCCAAATCCAACTCCAATTCCTTAGCGCGCAAGAGAATTCCCGTCCTGCCGCCTAATTCGGAAACCAGAACCCGGCGGTGATTACCGACAAGCAAAGGATTTATATGTTCGTAACTGGCGGGGTTTTTCATTACCGCGTTTATATGCATCCCCCCCTTATGCGCAAAGGCCGAAGATCCGGCATAAGGCTGGTCATTTTTTTGCCTGAGGTTGGCTATCTCACTTACAAAATACGAGACCTTGGCCAAGTCTTTGAGTTTTTCATCGCTGATGCAACTAACTCCTAATTTTAATTTAAGGTTGGCGATAATCGGTATTAAGTCGGCGTTGCCGCAGCGCTCACCGATGCCGTTAATAGTCCCCTGCACCATCTCCGCGCCGGCCTCAACCGCGGCCAGGGAATTAGCGACTGCCACGCCGCAGTCGTTGTGAGCATGAATCCCTAATTGGACTTTTATCAACGGGCGTACTTCTTTGACTATGCTTGCAACCTGCGAAGTAAGCGTTCCGCCGTTTGTGTCGCATAAGACAACTGCCTTTGCCCCGGCCTGGCAGGCAGCCTCAAGGCAGCGCATGCAATATTCTTTATCCGAGCGATAGGCATCAAAAAAATGCTCCGCGTCAAAAAATACATTTATCCCTTTTTGGCTCAAGAAACTTACCGTATCCTTGATCATCTCCAGGTTATCATCGGGGCTGACCTTGAGCACATCCCTGATATGCAGATTCCAGGTCTTGCCGACGATAGCCACATGTTTTACCTGTGATTTTAGAAGCGCGCCTATGTTGGGATCATCTTTTGCTTTTAAATTCGGGCGGCGGGTCATACTAAAGGCGACCAAAGAGGAATCCCCCAGGCGCGCCTTCGGGGCCTTCAGGAAAAACTCCATATCCTTGGGGTTTGAACCGGGCCATCCCCCCTCGATATAATGAATACCCAAGAGCGCTAATTCCCGGGCAATACGCAGCTTATCAGTTACCGAGAATGAGATCCCCTCCCCCTGCGAGCCGTCGCGCAAGGTAGTGTCGTATAATTGAACTTTCATCTTCAGCCCTTTCCTAATCCGAACTTTGCGTGCAAGGCCCTGACTGATTTTTCCGCAAACTTCTTCTGGATTATGCAAGAGATGCTGATATCGGAGGTGGAGATCATCTCAATGTTAATTTTGTTTTTCGCCAGCACCTCAAACATCTTTGCCGCAACCCCGGGGTTGGACTTCATCCCCACCCCGACAATGGAAACCCGGGCGATATCCTCATCCAAAAGCGCCTCTGACGCTTTGATATTGGCGGCAACGCGCCTGGTAATCTTGGCCGCCTTGTGAGTATCGGCCTTATTTACTGTAAAAGATATATCCGTAGAGCGGGTGTGGCTTACGTTCTGGACAATCATATCCACATTTATGCCTTCCTCCGAAAGTTTTTTAAAAATCCTGGCCGCCACGCCCGGCCGGTCAGGGACGTTACAAATAGTAATCTTTGCCTCTTGTTTATTCAGGGTTATGCCGCTTACCACCACATCTTCCATTCTTTCAGCCTCCTTGGTAATCATGGTGCCGCCCTTATTTGAAAATGAAGAACGCACGTGTAAGGGTACGTTAAATTTTTTTGCCACTTCAATAGAGCGCGCCTGCATCACCTGCGCCCCCAGGGAAGCCATCTCCAGCATTTCATCAAAAGTAATGGCGCGGATCTTTTTTGCCTGAGGCTCTATGCGCGGGTCGGCAGTATAGATACCCTCCACATCCGTGTATATCTGGCATTCATCGGCCTTTAATTCGCAAGCCAGGGCAACCGCAGTCAGATCCGAGCCTCCGCGGCCTAAGGTTGTAATATCCTGATTTAAGGTTACGCCCTGGAATCCGGCGACGATAACAATCCGGCCGCAGGCTAAAGCCTGTTTTATCTTATCAGCGTTTATCTTGATAATCCGCGCGCGGGTATGAGTAGTATCGGTAATAATCCCCACCTGCGCGCCGGTAAAAGAGATGGCCTCAAGCCCCAGCTTATGTATCGCCATCGCAAGGAGTGCGACAGAAATCTGCTCACCCGTAGAAAGCAGCATATCCATCTCACGTTCCGAAGGGTGCGGATTAATTTTATCTGCCAGCTCAATTAACTCATCGGTAGTATCCCCCAAAGCGGAAACTATCACCACTAAATCATACCCTTCTTTTCTGCAGGAGGCTATCCTGGCGGCTACCTTCTGCAGGCGCTCGACGTTTGCCAGCGAAGAGCCGCCGTATTTCTGAACGATTAATCCTTTATGCATATTAATGAGCACTTGACTTACGAACACGAAGTGTGAGTAAGTCAACGTGCGAATTAATCCCGAAGCATACGCAGAAAATTTCGTAAGAAATTTTCAAGTGTTTATGCGAGGGATATAGAATGTATGTAATAACTCATCATTTAATAAAATAACCCATCAGCTCATGCCCTTTTTCAAAATAGAGCTCGGACTTCTCTGCTTCCCTTTCGCTGTAATTTAAGGGTTGCCCTCCCACAATATCCTTGCCGAAGATGCCGAAAACTACCGGCTCGCAGGTGTGCGTCCTTACTGACATCGGCGTAGGGTGGTCGGGAAGGACAAGAATACGCAACTCCCTTTTCTGCCTGGCTTCTTCCAGCAGAGTCCCCACAACAAAC
>JAZDPH010000029.1:0-11376 GCA_043797735.1 Candidatus Omnitrophota bacterium
TTTTGATCCGCCTTACATCTGCCGGCGTTGAAGTAGAAACTTCGCCTGAATCGTAATAGGCGAATAATTGTCCGCTTACTCCGCTTAAATTTATGCCTGCTGACGCATAATAAGGGATCAACGCCTCTGCCCCGCCGTCGATTGAGCGATAAAGCTTTGAGGCTGCGGTATCCAGCCGGTAACTGATGCTCTTGTCCTCCTGATTATTAAAAGTTACCTGATTATTCGCAGCGCCGGTTATGGATTTACTAAAACGCAGGCCCCTGGCTTGCGAGTCGCCCTCTACCATAATATCCAGCGCCTCTGCGGCAAGCATATTCATATTAAGCTGATTGGGCATAAAGATACTCTGCTGCAGGATGTTTACTAAAATAAACGCCCCGGAAGCCGAAAGCACGGCGATTATAACAATAGCCATAACCGCCTCAATAATTGTAAACCCCCTCTTCAATATTCGCCCCCTATCCCGTAATCAATATTATTGGCGATATAAGTTGTGCCGCTAGTGACGGCTGTGGCGTCCCCTGTGCGGGTGAAAATTATATTAACCTGCTTGAGCCTGTTATTGCCGGACTGCGAAATAGTGGTAACTGTCTGTGTTAAACTGTAATCAAACCCTTCAAAATTACTGATAGCAGCGCTGGTTATACTGCTAAACCCGAGGCTATTTACTCTCTCCATCTGAAAACGCAAAAGATTATTGCATACGGCTATATCCTCGGAAAGAAAGGTTCCCTCCACCTGCTTAAAAATCATTAAGGATAACGGCACAGCGATGATCCCGGTTACGATAATCGTCATTACCAGTTCAATAAGAGTAAAACCACTCTTAGAGCATCTTTTCATCTATCTCCGCCCAGCTGGTAATGAAGCTTGTAGCGCCGGATACATCATAGTCAACATATAAGGTCCGCCAGATGACATTGTCTTCTCCTGTGGACTTAAGCGAGAATTTTGCAAAGTTGCGGTGGTCCGCATCGGGGTTTTTATAATAAATTACTGTTTTTGTAAGATTGGCGAGGCTGGCAGCCAGCTCAAAGGCCAATGTAAAATTATCCTTGTCGCGCATATCAATCGTTGGCTTACCCTTACCTTTTCCTCCTCCGACAGGCCCCTCAAAAGTAAGTTCCAGTGTTTCGAAGTCCGCTGTATTTAACGTATGGTCGGAGATATCTATCTCTGTGCCGGAATTAACACCTACAGCAGAACTCCAGACGCCTGAGCCGCCGATTGCTGCCTGAATCAATAATTCGTCTACGCTCTGCGGCGACCAACTGACGGTAATTCTATCAATGATTATATCTTCTGAGGTGGTTACATCCTTAATATCAATCTCAAAAGATTCCTGCCTGACCATTACGCTTGCGGCATCCGCCAGGAATAAGTCCGCTTTACTTCCGCCTAAGGTAAAGGTTTTGCCCGCCGCTACAGTGACCTGCCCAAGAGTAACTGCCCCGCCTGAACGGTAATCATATATTGCCCGGTGAGCCCCTGCCTGGGCAAGGTATATTGCCCTGATCTTGCTGCTTTCAACATCATTCTGCTTGAGGCGCTGAAAAATGAAAACACTGACGCTTAAAACCACAATAGATGTAAAGACAATCAGCATTATTGCGGCGATTAAAGCTATGCCTTTTTTGTTTGGGATAGCAGCCATCAACGAAGCATTCTCTTTAATATATCTTATTCGGTAAATTCGCCCGTAATGCTTGAGTAAGTATAGGTAGTCCCTGCCGGGCCGGTATAAGTAGTGGCGCTGTCTTTTGACCAATCCGAGGTAATTCCGCCTTGCGCTAATACCTCATCAAAACATATATTATCGGCAGTGCAGTCCCCGGTACTGGCGGTATCAAGAGGGCTTGGATACGCGCAGGTGGCTGTCGCGCATTGATGCGCGTAATAAGTGGCGATCCCCGCCCGCACGCCTCCGACTACGCCCTTTTCCGCGGAAACTTTCGCGCTGGCCTGGATATCAAAATACTTCGGTAAGGCCACTGCCGACAAAATCCCTAAAATAACTATAATCATTACCAGCTCAATCAGCGTAAAGCCCTTTTTCACTTTTATGCCCCCTTTTTTTTAGCGGATAGCGGATAGCGGATAGAAAAACTTGTACTAAACGCTATACGCTAAACGCTATACGCTAATCTAAGTCACCAATTCTCATATCCCTTAGCCGCAGAAGCCACCACTCCTTCACGCCCGTTATAATAGAATCTTTTCCCGAACGGGTCAATCGGGTAACTGTCAGCGTCCCTGCCTACGCTATCTAAAAACGTCTCGCTAAAGAAAACTTCGCTTGAGCCCGGCGGGGTATATCGCGCCTGAACAAGCTCCCTTAAATCCCCGGGGTAGGCGCCGGTAATCATTTTATGCAAATTTATTGTTGACCTGATACTTTTTAATTGAACCCGCAAAACTGTTTCCTTGCCGATTACCGCCGTCTTATGGATAAATACAGTCATCGTGCCCATGAATAAACCTATAAACACCAGGGCAGCAATTAACTCAAAAAGTGTCAAGCCACTTCGCCTTATCCCCACTGCAATACTATCTCTTAAACAGGCTCATAACATTCCACATCGGCAGAAAAATTCCCATTGCCATAAAAAGTACGCCTGAGCCTAATACAAGAATCAGAATCGGCTCAATTAGAGAGGTAAGGTTACTAATGATATATTCTGCCTGCGCGTCGTAATAATCGGAGACGTGCAGCAATAATTCGTCAACCTTGCCCGTCTCCTCCCCCGCCGAGACCATCTGCACTACTACCGGAGGAAATACCCCGCTGGCCCGCATCGGCTCAGTCATCCCCTTGCCTTCGTTTACGCTTGCGCGTATATTATCTATTACCCTTGATATAACAATATTGCCGGCGCCTCCCGCGGAAAGCTCCAGAATCTTTAATATCGGGACACCGCTACGCATCAGGGTGCCGGTCAGGCGGGCAAAGCGGGACATGCTTAATTTAACGACTAGCGCCCCGAAAACCGGAACCTTCAATTTGAAGTTATCCCAGAGAAACCTCCCCTGTTTAGTATTTATAAATTTATTAAAACCAAAAAACAAGGCCGCTATTACCAGGATCATCAGCCACCAGAACCTTGTAACCGCATATTGAACCCCGATAAGAATCCTGGTCGGCAAGGGAAGGGCGGTGGTGAATTGGGCGTAAATCCTTGAGAAACGCGGCACAACCACCGTGACTAAAACCAAAAAACCAAGCGCCATGGCAATAACCACAATAACCGGATAGCGTGTTGCCGCCATTATGCGCATGCGGATCTTATCGTCGTGTTCCCCTAAATCCGCCAGCCTCTCTAAAACCTGCCCGAGCATGCCGCCGGTTTCTCCGGAATTGACCATATTGACATATAACGCATTAAAAACCTTAGGGTGCCTGGATAAAGCAGAAGATAAACTTGACCCGCCCTCAATATCCCTTAAAACCTGCCCGATTATCTCCCGCAAGGCTCTATTTACCGCCTGCTCCCTTAATGCCTTAAGGCTGGAAAGAATAGGCAGGCCTGCTTTCTGCAAAGTAGCCAACTGGCGGGTAAACATATTTAAGTCGGAAGATTTTATCTTTCTTGCCCCGGCAAACAAACTGCCAAAGCCGGAGCCTTTTTTCTCTTCAATGGAAATCGGCACATACCCCATTGAACTTAATTTGGCGGCTACCGCCTCCTTAGACTCCCCTCCCATTACCCCGCTTACCGCTTTAGCGAACTTATCCCTTGCCTTATATTGGTAGTTTGCCATTTTCTATTAAGTTTGGGTTACCCTGACAACTTCTTCCAGGGTAGTAAACCCGGCTTTTACTTTTTCCAGGCCGTCCTGGCGCAGCGGTTTCATCCCCATCTCCACTGCCTTCTTCCTGATCTGATCAGCCGAACTTTTATCGTTAATCATCTTTTTTATCTCTTCATTAACCAGCAGGAACTCAAATATGCCTATCCTTCCCATAAAACCTGTTTTTTTGCAATTATCGCATCCTTTACCCCTGTAAAATTCCTGCTCTCCGGCGGCTCCGGAATCCTTGAGTATGCTTCCGGCCGGAGTATATTTTTCCTTACATTTAGGGCAAATTTTTCTAACCAGCCGCTGTGCTAATATTCCGCTGACGGAGCTGGAGATCAAAAACGGCTCAACCCCCATATCCATAAGCCGGGTTAAGCTGGAAGGAGCATCATTGGTGTGCAGGGTTGAGAAAACCAGGTGCCCGGTCATGGAAGCCTGAATAGCGATCTCGGCGGTTTCCTTATCACGGATCTCCCCCACCATTATCACGTCGGGGTCCTGCCTTAGAATGGAACGCAGGCCGTTGGCAAAGGTCATATCCGCCTTGGGATTAACCGGGGTCTGCCTGATTAAGGGCAGTTCGTATTCAACCGGGTCCTCTATGGTAATAATATTTTTCGCCATAGTGCTTATGGTAGCCAATGCCGCGTATAAGGTAGTGGTCTTTCCGCTGCCGGTGGGCCCGGTAACAAGAATGATTCCGTTTGGCTGCTTTATAAGTTTCTCAAAGGCGGCTAAATTATCATCTGAAAAACCTAAATCCTGCAGGCTCAAAAGTATTGAGCTCTTATCCAGAAGCCTCATCACCACGTTCTCTCCGTGGACGGTGGGAAAGGCAGAAACCCTGATATCCAAATCCTTGTTTTCAATCTTCAGGCGGATTTTGCCGTCCTGCGGCTTTCTGGACTCGGCGATATCCATGCCGGCTAAGACCTTGATGCGGGAGATAATCGCATTCTGGGTTTTTTTGGGGAAGATATGCCATTCGTATAAGACGCCGTCAACTCTATAACGGGCGCGCACCTCCTCCTGCTCGGGTTCAATATGTATGTCCGAAGCCCTGTCCTTGACCGCCTCTGTTATCATAATGTTGACTAATTTGATAATGGGAGCCTCTTCAGCCGCCTCGGCCGCAGTCGCCTTCGCCTTGGCCGAGGGATTTTCTTTAATAAGGCATTTTATTATATCTTCGGCAGAGCCTGCCGCCTCATAATAAGAATTTATAATTTTCTGCACCCCCTTCTCAGACGCCAAAACCGGCTCAATCGCGGCGGCTTTGCTTATTTTACGGATTTGATCCAGCGCTTCAATATTGCCCGGATCCACCATGGCCACGGTTAAGGTGCCGGCAATCTTAAAAAGCGGCACAGCCCTGTATTTCTTTGCCAGCTTTTCGGGAATTAATTCCACCAAAGAGGCGTCAATGATATAATCATTCAGGTCCATATAAGGAACGTCCATCTCATCGGCCCTGGCCCTGGCAATATCCTCCTCGTTTATTAAGCCCAATTTTTCCAGCGCTTTCTCTAAATTAAGGCCGGTGCGTTTAGACTCTTTCTTGGCCGCTTCAATCTGCTCCGGGGTAAGTATTCCCTGTTTCAGCAATAATTCAATTATCTCCACTTACGCTCCTCCTGTTCTCCTCTTGGGAGCTGGTTTTTTAATGCCCCTTTCAGCCATTAGTATCGCCGATTTTAAATTATCCTGCGAATCGGAATATGCGCTCAATTTGGGGACATATGCGCTGATACCGAGTTTTTCCGATTCCTTGATGGACCTCTCATTGGGGTAGGCGGTAAACATAATCACCGGAATCTTTGTGTTAATCTTTCTTATTTCGCTTAAGACCGAAATACCGTCCTTATCGGGCATCTTATAATCCAATATTAAAAGATCCGGCTGGCTGCGCCTTAAAACGCCTATCGCCTCTTTGCAGTTTGAGGACTCAATTACATCATAACCCCATTGCCGTATTCTCTCCCCTATAATTTTAACAAAATCTATTTCGTCATCAATTAACAGAATCTTTCTTTTAGGCATAGCGCCTCCTTTATTATGCCTCCTTAACCTCCTCCTTCAACAACTCCTTAATCTTAGCCAGCAGGGCCGGAGGGTCAAAGGGCTTGGTAATATATGCGTCCGCCCCCACCTCCCTGCCTAACCCCATATCCGTCTCCTGCGCCTTTGCGGTAAACAGGATTATCGGGATATTTTTGTATTTCTCATCAAACTTAAGCATACGGCATATCTTATAGCCGTCAATTTTAGGAAGCATCAAATCTAATATGATCAAATCCGGTTTCTCCCTGCGCGCCTTATCAAACGCCTCCTGTCCATCATTGGCAGAAAGCACCGCGTAACCATTGGCCTCTAATCTCATCTTTACCATCTCCAGCAACTGAGCCTCATCGTCAACTAATAAGATCCTTTTTCTGCTCATCTTCCCTTCGCTGCCTCCCTCAAGGCTGTGCCTTTCCCGCCAACTTCTTATATTAAGGCGCGGATAAATTTAGAAATTGCCTCTTTATTTTTACGCCCCAACCGGATAAACTCCATCCCTATTTGATAGTTACTTCTCCCTTTACTGCCAGCCGTTACCATTTCCTTGATCCAGGCGATGCGCCCGGATAAATCCAAGGGTTCTTTTCTACCGGGTATGTTTAGTTTAACGCGTATTTTAGCATCCGTTGTTAATCTGGCTTTCGTTATAAAACACAGGCCCCTCTGAGAAATATCTACCGACTGCGCCGCCTTAAGCCACTTCTGGCCAGAAAAGACACCGACATCAGTCTGATATTTGAATCTTTGGAAACGTCTTTCTTCTAAACCGACGTTTATTTTCTTTATACGGATATTGACGGAGAATTTCCTTGCCTCGGGCTCTTTGTCTCCTTGCGGGAAATCCCTGATTCCTAAATTTACAAAAATATTTTTTAATCGCTTCTCTTCAAAATAGGCATTCAGTTTGTTTTTTAATAAAACGCATAACTCAAGAATTTGTTTCTCTGAAACATCCGGCAGGATAATTCTGATTTTCCCGCGAAAAAATTCAGTTGTAAAGAGCCCTGATTTGCCCTTTATTAACGCAGTTAATACATTGCCTATTATCGCCTTTAAATTCCCGTATAATTTTCTACGGCCAAGCCTTATTGTCCTTCTGAATTCATCAAAATTTATAATTAACAGGTCTACCAGATATAGCGACGGGGAATATTTCAGCAATTCGTTTATTTTACCCTTAATCTTTGCGTCCAAAACTGCGCTGGTGTAAAATAAGGGCAGGGTAAAATAAAACTTGCTGCCGATGCCGGGTTTGGATTCCGCCCAGGCCTCGCCGCCGTGGCTGGTTACCAGCTCCTTTATAATAAAAAGCCCCAGGCCTATGCCTTTATTTTTGCCGGCGCTATCCTTGGATACCTGCGTAAATTTATTAAAGATTTTATCCAGGCCCCGCTTGGGGATGCCTATGCCCGTATCTATAACCGCGGCCCTTACCCTATCCCCGATAATCTTTAATTCGATCGTAATCTTCCCGCCCTGCTCGGTAAACTTAACCGCGTTATCCAGAAGGTTAGAAATTACCTGTATTACCCTTTCCGCGTCTATAAAAATATTTACCTCTTGACGGGGCAATTTATAATCCAAAACCAGGCCCTTCTCTTGAGTTATTTTTTTATAATGTTCTGCCGATTCCTTTATCAACTCACTAAGGTTTGCCAGCGAATAATGCAGCTTGAGTCTCCCTTTTTCTATCCTTGAAACATCAAGAAGCTCTTCAATAATTTTCCTAAGCCGTTCGGTATTGTTCTGCACGCTAAGAAGCACTCGCTTCTGCTCGTCGTTAACCGCGCCCTTGATACCGTCTAAAACAAGGGAAATCCCCTCTTTTATAATCGCCAAAGGAGTTCTTAGCTCGTGCGAAACAACAGAAACAAGCTCAGACTTCATTTTATTTATTTCTTCTGAGGCGCTTAATTTTTTCTTAAATGCATCCCTCTCCTGCCTTAAATGTGCAAGCTGCATGCGCTGGGTAATATCCCTGGTGATGCCCACCAGCCCTGTGATATTGCCTTTATCGTCATACCTTGGGATTTTGGTGGTGGAGACGTAATTATCCACGCCGTCGGCGCGGGTAGAGCGCTCAATCTTGTCAATAATCGGCTTGCCGGTGGACATAACATACTCATCGTCCTTACTCATAAGTTTTGCGCGCTCTTTGGGGTGGATGTCGAAATCGGTCTTGCCGGCGACTTTCTCAGGCGAAAGGCCTAAGCCCTTGGCATGGGCCTTATTGACCAGCAGGAAACGCCCCCGACGGTCTTTAAAATAAATGACGTCAGGGATACAATCCATTAGGTCCTTAAGAAGTTGATATTGCTCTGCTAATTGCTGTTGGTTAGCTTTTGCGGCGGGTTTCTTAAGTTTCTCTTGCGGCTTGCTTCTTATTGGCATAAAAGGCCTTTCCTTAAGCCGTGATACGCATCATAAGCGGGAGAAGGGAATCGAACCCTCATATATAGCTTGTCCCGCCGCCATCCTTTTCTTGCATGCGGCGGGATCCCGACCGCTATGAAATAGCAATTCGGGAGAAGGCTATACTCGCTTACTTACCAAAGCGGGAGAAGGGAATCGAACCCTCATATATAGCTTGGAAGGCTATTGTTCTACCACTGAACTACTCCCGCACAATCTATCAATATAGCTTGTCCCGCCGCCATCATTTTCTTGCATGCGGCGGGATCCCGACCGCTATGAAATAGCGAGTCGGGAGAAGGCTATCGTTCTACCACTGAACTACTCCCGCAAACACTTATAAGACACTACGCTGTCGGAAAATTTAATTGGGCAGGAGAGGATTCGAACCTCTGAAGCACAAGTGCAACAGATTTACAGTCTGCCCCCTTTGGCCACTTGGGTACCTGCCCATATAAAATTAAAATAGCAAAATTCAAAATTAGAAATTATAATTGAAAATTCAAAAACTTTAAAAAGTTTTTAATTTTAATATATAATTCTAAATTTTTCATTTTGATTTTTTAATTTAATTAAAAGCCGGCTAGAGGATTTGAACCCCCGACCCGCTGTTTACAAAACAGCTGCTCTACCAACTGAGCTAAGCCGGCATCACTTTTATCTTCCCAATCTATCTTTCGTTCTCTTTGTCCCCCCTAACTACTACCTACTATCTACTAACTACTGCTCCGTACCGCCTCCGGGATCCTGGCGATGATGTCGGAGGCAAGCAGGGAAATCTGGGTCTTATCTTTCGCCGCCAGGTCGCCGGCTAAGCCGTGGAGATAGGCGGCGTATTTTGACGCCTCAAAGGCGCTTAACCCCTGCCCTAAAAAAGCGGCGATTATCCCGCTAAGCACATCGCCGCTTCCGGCCGTAGCCATCCCGGGGTTGCCGGTTTTATTTATATATAGATTGTCCTTATCGCCGGCGACAACGGTATTATGGCCTTTCAGGACAACGGTTACCTTGTATTTAGCGGCGAATTCTCTTGCAACTTTTGTTCTGTTGGCTTGGACACATCTAATACTTTTTCCTATAAGCCGGCTCATTTCTCCGGGATGGGGGGTTAATATTCTAGTCCGCAGTCCACAGTCGACAGTCGACAAAATATTCAAATGGCCGGCTAAGGCATTGAGGGCATCGGCATCAATAACTATAGGTTTTTTTACCATCCCGATAAGTTTACGGATTAAATTCTGCGTAGATTTATCCTGGCCTAATCCGGGGCCGATAACTAATACATCAATCTCTTTTATAAGATCTCCTGCCGCGCTATAACTTTTTAAGCTTAGCCCCCCTTGCCTCGTCTGCGGCAAGGGCAGGGTCATTATTTCTTTTGGCTTTATTTTTATGAACGCGTTATTAATCCCGGCGGGGATTCCCAGCGTTACCAACCCGGCACCCGCGCGCATTGCCGCCTCCGCGCATAAAACGGCTGCGCCGGAAAACCGCGCAGACCCCGCTATAATAAAAATGTGCCCGAAGTTACCCTTGTGGGCGCTAGGCTTTCTTCGTAATAATCGCGAAGGCAGTCGCATAAGTTTTTACGTGGGAAATGGAAACCTGCACATCTAGCCCCTTACCCCTGCCGTTTAAAATAACGCAGCGGGGCGAGCCGTCTTTCTCGTTTAAAATCTGCACATCCTTCCAGCTCAAGTCAGCATCCCCCATTGCCTTAAACACCGCCTCCTTGGCGGCAAACCTGCCGGCAAGGTGCTGGTATAAACTGCCGCGGCTTTTGGCATTCTCCAGCTCTTCTTTAGTAAATACGCGGCCTAAGAATGAGTCGCCCCATTTTTCTATCGCCCGGCGCAAGCGCCTGACCTCGGTTATGTCAACGCCCGTCTTGATTATCATCTGCTGCACAGCGCCTTCATCTCCCTTACTGCCTGCGCCAATCCCGTCATTACCGCGCGGCAGATTATTGAGTATCCGATATTTAGCTCCTCTATGCCGCTAATTTCGGCAACTCTTTTTGTATTATTATAATTTAACCCGTGCCCGGCATTCACCACCAGGCCAATCTGGCGCGCATAGCCAACTGCGGCCGTAATCTCTTTAAAATATTTATCCTGCTCTTTTTTATCTTTGGCATCGGCATAGCGGCCGGTATGCAGCTCTATCATCTGGGCGCCTGTTTTTTTCGCGGCCTCAATCTGCTTTTTATCGGGGTCAATAAATAAATTGACGCTGATACCGCGCCCCTGCAGTTTCCTGACGGCCTCTCTGACCTTTTTAAAATTCGCTGTTACGCCCAGGCCGCCTTCGGTAGTTAATTCCCGCCTCTTCTCCGGGACTAACGTAGATTGATCCGGGCTTACTTTACAGGCAATGCCCACAATCTCCGCAGCAGAAGACATTTCCAGGTTTAACCTTGTCTTTACGGTTTTTTTTAAAAGAAAAAGGTCACGGTCTTTAATATGGCGGCGGTCCTCCCGCAAATGCACGACGATACTGTCCGCGCCGGCTGCCTCGCAGGCTAAAGCCGCAAGCACCGGCTCAGGTTCCGTCCCCCTGCGCGCTTCTCTTAATGTAGCGACGTGGTCTATATTTACCCCCAGCTTCGGCATCAGTTAAATTTATTAATCTCCCCGCTTATGTAAAACCAGAGCATAACTGCCAGAGCCAGCGCGATAAGTTTTAGCCACGGATGATAAGTAAACCAGTGCCTTGCGCGGAAATCCAGGCTAACCCGTACTTTGGCCATCGTCTTCCTTTTTTAGTTTTATAATCTCCTTTACCTTGGAGAATAATTCCTCTTTGTTTAAATCCCGGTAAAACTGGCCGCGGTAAACCAAAGAAACATCCTGCCTCTCCTCGGAGACTACGATTACAATCGCGTCGGTCTCCTCGCTTAGGCCTAAGGCTGCGCGGTGGCGGGTTCCGTAAATACGGCTTAACTCCTGGCTCTGGGTTAAAGGGAATAAACACCCTGCTGCGGCTATGCGGCCATGCTGGATAATCAGGCCCCCGTCATGCAGGATGCTGCGGGGGGTAAATACCGCCTCAATTAAATCGCTGGTTATGCGCGCATCAAGCACGACGCCGCTCTCTATATAA
>JAZDPH010000067.1:0-11884 GCA_043797735.1 Candidatus Omnitrophota bacterium
CCCGCGAAAGCCTCCTACGTGCGGCTCAAATCAAACCAAGGCAGACGCCGCCAGCCGCTAAGCCTCTCCTAGGTCGTGGATAGCTGGTTTTCGTATTCTGCTGCGGGGACTGTTCGCGTGCATTAGAAATTTTTCGGCAAAAGTGCACAAGCCTGTCTGCCGGCAGGCAGGGAATTACGGCGAGCGGAAGTACACAGTTTAAACGTAAGTAGTTACGAGAGCGAGCCGTAAACCGCAGTGCACGGCGAAAAATTTCGCACGCGAACAGTCCCCGCAGCAGAATAGGTTGAGTGAGAAAGCCGACAGAAGTAGCTTAATACCTTGTTAGATGTTACCGAGCCTTTCGCTTAAATAAAGCGATGCCGAATTCCTCTGTGGTGTAGGGGAATGGGCCGAACTGTTTTATCAGGGTGTAGTTATTTTTTATGTATTCCCAGATTGGCTGGGCATAGTCAATGCCGAAGGCCCGGCAGCCGAATTCCCGGGTGTCCCTTTGATTAAGCGCCACGTAGTTAATTTTCTCTGACTCCATCTCTTTAATAATGTCTTCAACCACGCCTTTTGAGGCCAGGTTTATCGGAACATAAGTATAATAGTGCAGGGGGTTTTTTCTTTCCGCAAGGAAATTTATCGGCAGCCCTTCGGGGAATACCACCAGGCTGCTTTCTTTTTCGGTATTAGCCTTCAGGTATGCGATTAACTCCCTGCATCGGTTTTCCCGGGCAGTATTAAATACGCGCATCCTTCCGCGCGGGGCGCTAATCTCTAGAGTCCTATTTTCATAGCAGAACCTTGAAAGGCCGAGGTGTTTTAAAATAAAAAATGAAAATACGATTATAAAAGCAGTGTAGTAAAAATTCCTGTTTATTCTGTACGGCAGGCGCCCGGGGATTAATTTTAGGAAGAATATATAATATGCGGCCATGCCGGGGGCCAGAATGTAAAATCCGAAATGGGCTGCCCTGGCAAAAAAGAGCATCCTAAACATAAGCATCAGCGAAAAAAGCGAAAACGCCAGCAAAAGGATATTGTTCTTCCTTTCTGCCGGATCCTGCCGCCTCAAAAGGCCGCAGATACTCATCAGCATAATGATAAAGAGGATTATTGGCAGCGGACGGTATTGCCAATCAAAGGGAAAATATTTATTTATAAAAAACAATACCAGGGGAATAAGCAGGCCGCCTGCCAGCAGGCGTGTTATTCTTCCGGTAAGGGCCCCCGCGGCGGAGAAGACAATAACGAGAATAAGATAAGCCAGGGAACTTTTTAAGATTATCAGGAGATTAACGGTTAAGTCGCTCAAGCCGGACATCCATCTGGTAAATATATAACCGCTATTGACGTTTAGAAACACCAGGTCAAAAATAAAATTCCGTAATGCCGGCTTAGTTATTGATGCCAAAAACAGCCCGTAAACCCCTGCCGAAATGATCAAGGGTATAAGCATGTAGAAAGCCAGCTGGTTTATTAACGCCCCCGGCTTAGAAAAGGGCTTTGCTTTAAAGGCAAGGGCATTGAAAACTGATACGGCAGCCAGCGAGAAAGCAATTGCTATGCCGATTTCTATTTTGCTTAAAGATGCCAAGGTAACAAAAAGGCAGCCCAGATACTTATAGCGCGGCCGGCTCTTAAGCAGCGCTAAAGAGAAAAAATAAAACGCCGATAACGCCAATAACAGGCCGCCTGTTGCGGCATAAGTATAAGGCAGGATAAAATTATAGTTGCCCAGATAAACATAATGGCCGAAGGCAAATACGGTTAAAAAAGTCAATACCGCAAAAGTGGAAAACAAAATATTTAGAAAAAGGCGCGAGATTTTATATATTAAAAACGAGGCCAGGCAGGTAGTCAGGATGCCGCCTGCCAACAGGGTATACAGCGAAGGAGAGAATATTTTATAAAGCAGCGCGTTAAAATACGGCGGAAACGGGCCATATACGTAACAGATATCCCGGTATAATAGCTTTCCCGAGGCAAGCTCCAGCGGAATATACATCTCTCTTCCTACATCTACGAGGAGATCCCCGTATTTGAGCCAGCTGAGGCGCAAAAGATATATAAAGGCTGCGGCGATAAACAGAAAAGGAATCCTACCGTTGGCCCAGTATTTTTTGATTAGTTTTTGTAATGGCATCGGTAATAGCAATCGCGGCGATTTTATGGACTATTTCATTAGGGTGATGGTCGCTTGGGTGTACCCAAAGCGTGGCGGCATTACGGTTTTTAAGATAAGGGAATAAATCGATAAATGCCGCTCCCTCCATCTCCACCTCTTTTTTGACCATTGCATGTATGTCTTTAAAGGGGTACAAATCATTCAGGCTATACAGGGCGGGAAAATAGATTACGTAACAGGGAATGTTATTTTCCCGGCAGAGTTTAATCATCCGGTGAAGAGCGGCTCGGCTTTCCCCCCACCCCGGGCTATTCTCTTGGAAAAGCGATTTATAATAACTGACCATAACCCGGCTTTGTTTATTATTTCTGATTGCCTGCCAGAGCAGCCGTGGGAGACGAAATTTGTATATCAAGACATCAGGCGGCAAGGGGTTAAAAAGCCCGCCGGAGGCTTCATACCATCTGGGTATGCGCGCCAACCCTGAGGCGGCCGGGCCTATTTTATATAAGGGCGGCTCAGCCTCGCTTAAGTCATATTTTAAGACTACCGCATCGGGGCTAGTCTTGAGGGCAATGCTTTCTAGAATAAACAGCTCCTGCTTGGTATTGTATCCTCCTATCCCAAAATTGTAACTCTCGAAATCCACCGGTACAGAGGCATATTTTTGATTTAGTATCAGGGAGGCCTGTTCCGGATAGGTGTCGGGGAATTTGACCCCTTCGCCAAAGGTAAAGGAATCCCCTATAAATGCGATTCTGAAGGTATGGGCGGGTTTTTCCGCGGAGAACTCCTCTCCGCGGAAACCCCAGGAATTAGTAACGTGGTCTATCTGGTTGCCTTTGTCGAAGTACCCGCGCGGGTTGCCGTCATAAATAAAGCGGATATTTTGGCCGGGGATATTCAAATATACCGGGCCCTGCTGGTTATTGTCAGGCTTGATAAAGGCAAATTGCGCGGGCGTGCTGTGGTTTTTATAAAAGCGCGGTTTGTTAAGGATGCTCAGGGAAATTTCAGCAGCCAGAAGGCCAAGGAGCAGGCCTGCGATAAGTAAAATAATCTTTTTAATTTTTTCCACACTATCTGGTGTCTAACGTAGAAATAATCGCCAACACCCAGTTTAAATCAAGCTGTGCCGCTTCGTCTTTTATGTAGAGTTTAAAAAAATCGCCGTTGTTTTTAATTACATTACAATCAAAATAATTGACGGGCGCACGTCCGTCATTGCGAGGAGCCGCAGAGATTCCTTCGCCTGTCATTGACAGGCTCGTAACAGGCTGCGCAATCTCAAGAAAACGTGATTGCTTCGCCTCGCCGCCGAAGGCGGCGGGGCTCGCAATGACGAAAGACTTGTCTATGCTGCTCAAATTATTTTGTTGAGCAGCGAGGTTATAGTTAATAAACCCCCTCCTGTCGCTCATCCTGAACTGAGCCATTTTGACATTTCTCTGGTTGCCCAGGTCGGGGCTAAAAACGCCCTTCATAATTATAAAAAACATATCGGTAACATTAGTCATTTCTTTTATCCTGGCGTACATCGTGCGCTTTATGAATTCATAGTTATCGTTAATTCCCCTTTTCTTTATCTGCGGGAATAAGTTTACAAAAAAGTCCTTTTCTTCATAAAGCACGTATACCGCCGCGCCGCTATTATGCGGGCTCTTTTTCCTATAATAATCTTTTGTAATCCTTTCCTGGGTAACGCTAAAGCCCTTAGGCACAGAAACGGTCATTTTCGGAAAGTTATAAGGAATCAGGTTTTGAATATAGCCTTTGCTTATCGGGCCGGGGATGATTATTTTTTCTTCAGGGGCCATACAGAGGATGGGAATTGTCTTGCAGTTGCCCACGCCAAATTCTACATAGAGCCGCAAAATTGCCGGGCCGGCGAATTTTACTACAAAGGCAAGCGCGGCCATAAAGGCGATTGCGCTGGAGATTCTTTTAACGGCCTTTTGCTTCATATTATTTTTTTAAACTCTTCGTCTTGTATCGTAAAGGAATGTTCCGGGGCGGGGAATTTGCCTTCGGCCACCTCATCCTTGTATTCCTCTATTGCCCGGGTAATTATCGGTATAAGTTCCGCGTATTTTTTTACGAATTTAGGCTTATAGCGCTGGAAGAGCCCGAGCATGTCGTGGATAACCAAAACCTGCCCGTCGCAGGCGCACCCGGCGCCGATGCCGATAGTCGGGATTTTTAATTCTTTAGTAATCAAGCCGGCAATTTTATCCGGCAGGCATTCAAGGACAAGGGCAAAACAGCCCGCCTTCTCTAAATCCGCCGCCTGTTTTATAAGGCGCTTTGCGGCATCGGCATCTCTGCCCTGCACCTTAAATCCCCCCAATTTATCCGCGGTCTGGGGGGTCAGGCCGATATGCCCCATTACGGGGATCTTTGCGCCAACCAGTTCTTTTGTTACTTGGAGGCATTTCTCAAACCACTCTAATTTTACCGCGGAGCACTTTGCTTCATCAATAAACCTCTTTGCATTATTCAGGGATTCCGCGGGATTAACCTGGTATGATTCGTAAGGCATATCCCCAACCACCAAAGCGTGTTTTACCGCCCGGGTAACCGCTTTGGCATGGTGAAGCATCTCCTGCATCCCGACTTGCGTCGTAGAATCCAGGCCCAAGACCACGTTGGCAAGAGAATCGCCTACCAGTATCAGGTCAATGCCGGCCTCATCCACCAAAGATGCAAGAGGATAGTCATAGGCGGTGAGCATAGTGATCTTGCGCTTATTTTTCAGAGAGAGGATATAATCAATAGTGATTCGATTATTCATATTATGTGGATATCGGGGTATCCGGTTATCCGGATGTGGATATCGGGGTATCGGGATATCCGGAAAAACTTCTACCGGATACCCAGATATCCTGATACCCACTACCGGATAGCCGGATATCCGGATAACCCTTTTAAGAAACCCTTAAAACTGCAGGGCCGGGATGAGCATCTGCGCTATTTTAAAGTAGATGATCAGGCCGACTACATCGACGACGCTGGTAGTTATCGGGCCGGCCAGGGCCGCCGGGTCAAGGCCGATCTTTTTGGAAAATAGCGGTAAAAACACGCCCGTGGCTATGGCCAGGATTGCGATAGAGAGCATGGTAATTCCCACAACTATGGCAATAGCCATATCCTTTTGCAAGAGAAGCGCCCTTAAAAAAGCAACGATTCCTACGATCATGCCCATTAAGAAAGCAGCGGAGAATTCAAGTTTTATTACTTTGAAGACGTTTTTGAAATTTACGTCTCCGGTGGCCATGCCCCTGATAATGGTAATTGAAGTCTGGTTTCCGGCATTGCCCCCGGTATCCAGCAGCATCGGTATAAAAAACGTCAGCGCCACCACCGAACTCAAGGTAGCCTCGAAACTCTTGAGCACCGTCCCGGTCAGAAAGTCAAATACTAGCAATAAGATCAGCCACCCGGCGCGCCTCTTAATCAGGTCCATAACCGTAGCCCCGGTATATTTTATAATCTCGCCGCCTTCGGGGCTCATCTTACCTATCTCGTAAATCTCCTTGGTGGTTTGCCGCTCTATGATCTCGACAATATCGTCAACGGTAATTATCCCTAAGAGCAGGTTTTCCTTATCCACTACCGGCGCATCCAGAAGGTCGTATTTTTGGAACCACTTGGCGACCTCCTCCGTATCGGTCTCCACGTCAATTTTGATTAAATCCGCCCCGGACATAATATCTTTTACGAAAATATCCGGCGGGGCCTTTAAGAGTTCCTGCAGGGAGATAGCGCCGATTAACTTATGGGCCTCATCGGTCACAAAGACCGAATAGATGTTTTCGCGGTGTTCCGCACGCAGGTTGCCCTGAATAAAAAGTATGGCCTGGCGGGCGGTCATCTCTTTTTTTAACTCTACGAATTCCGAAGTCATCAGGGAACCCGCGCTGCCCTCTTTATAATCTATCAACCTTCTTAAATCCTGGGCCTCCTCCTTGCTTACCAGGGCAAAAAATTTCTTAAAAACCTTTTCCGGCAAGTCCTTGAAAAGGTCCGCCCGCTCATCCGGCGCCATCTCGTTTATAATCTGGGAGATTTCCGCATTGTTAAGGTTGTTTAGGATATAAGCCTGCTCGGCGGGTTTTAAATTTTCAAAAACCTCCAGGGCCCTTTTCGGGTTAAACAATTTAAAGATGATAATTTTTTCCGTAGGATCAAGATGTTTCCAGCCTTCGGCCATATCCATTGTATGGATAGTTTTAATCAGCGCCTTTAAGCCGTTGAAGTCCTTAGACTCCATCAGCTCCTTGATCTCCGGCAGGAATAAGGCAAAGACGTCTATTCGTTTACGTAATGAGTTCTTCATAAATAATTGAGGGGTGTGCATAATTCCCTCGTCATTGCGAGCGACTGCGAGGCGAAGCCGAAGCAGAAGCGAAGCAATCTAATCAAAGAGATTGCTTCGGCTGACTTCGTCAGCCTCGCAATGACAGTTGCGATCATCTGCGACTATCTAGCATATATCCGCGTTCAATAGTTTCATTTTAATTCTTCTTCGTAAATCCGCGCCGTTACTCCGGGAAACTTCTCTAAGAGCGCCCTTGATTTCTCTTTACCCAAAACAAAAATAGCCGTTGCCAGGGCGTCGGCGGTTAAACAATCTTCGGCTATAACAGTGGCCGAAACTACTCCCGAAGCGGCAGGAAAACCGCTCTGCGGATCAAAGATATGGCTGTAACGCCGCTTATTCTTAATAAAATACTGCTCGTAATCCCCGGATGTAGTTACCGCTTTATTTACCAGCTGAAGAGAACCTTTAAATGCTCTCTTATGCGGGCCTCTTACGGCAACCTTCCAGGGCCTGCCGAATTTCTTCCCCAGGCAGTATATATCTCCGCCGGCATTAATCAGGCAGCTCTTTATCCCGGCCTTCTTTAATTTGTCTACCGCGCAATCCACGGCGTAACCTTTGGCGATTGCCCCAAGGTCAATTTTTGCCCCATGAGTTTCCAATTCTACCACATTATTTTCGGGATACAATATAATTTTATCCGAGCCGGCCAATTTCAGGGCGGCCTGGATATCGCTTTCGCCGGGCAAGTTATAATTTTTGCGGCTAAAACCCCAAAGATCCATCAGGGGCCCGACGGTTACATCAAATGCCCCATCGCTTTGTTTAGAGAACTCCTTTGCCCGGCTTATAATATAGAAAACCTCCGGGGCAGCCTCTATCCTGCCGAGTTGGTTTAGGCGCGATATTTGGCTCTCCGGCAGGTATTTACTTAAAAGCCCCTCAATTCTTTTTATCTCCTCAAAGACGATTTTACCGGCCCGGCTGTCAGGAGAGGTTACTTCTACGAAAGTGCCCATTAAGGCATGGGTATCTTTGTAAAGCTGGCGGTTTTGGCAACCGCATAGAATAGCGGATAGCGGATAGCAGATAGCGGATAGCAGGATAATCTTTCTCTGAAGGCTAAGAACTAAAGACTGACGACTGAGCTTCATTATTTTGCATTTATTTATCCGCTAATTCCTGCAGAGCTTCATTTTCAGGGTCAAGTTCTTTTGCCCGTTGAAGGTAGAAATTATATTTTTCGGGGTTGTTTTTCTTTTTGTATGCCTGAGCAAGGCGGGCGGCGGCAGTGGCGAATTCCGGGGCTAACTTTATGGCAGTTTCTAACTCTTCTATTGCCTTATCAAGGCTGCCCCCGGCGATAACCGGGGCCTTAAGATAAAAGGTTCCTAATCCCAGGTGTACTTCGGCTAACTCCGGGGCTATCATGGCTGCTTTTAGAAAATAGGACTTGATCTGTATTCCGTATTGTATTTTATTTATCACCCATCCATTAGTGGAGCGCTTGCTGTTTATGCTGCCCAGCATCATAAAAGCCAGGGCCTTATTGTCTTTGGTTAGAGCCTCTGACTTCAGGGCCCGTTTAACCAGTTGAAGCGCTTCTTTTAAATTGTTATCGTTATACCTGATATAGGCAAGGCCGAGCAGCGCAGGAGGATATTGAGGGTTTTTCTTTAGTATCAGGTTAAAGAGCGCTTCCGATTCCCGGAATTTGCGGCCCCTTCTTAAAATTTCTGCTTTACCCCAGAGCGCCTCAAGGTTCTGCGGCTGACGCATTAGGACTTCTTCCAAAATAACTTGCGCCTGTTTATCCTTTCTGGCCTTAAGCATGGTAAAGGCATCCTGGAGCTCAACATTATCGGCAGCCACTGTTCCTGCACACAGGGCGACGATCACCAGAATTAAACAAGTTAATGACGCGACTACTGTTGTCATTGCGAGTCCCGAACGAAGTGAGGGGTGCCTGCCCGCCGGCGTTTTAGTGGCCCGAAGCAATCCCGAAGGTTGCGAGGGCGCAAGCCCGAAGCAATCTAAAAAGGGATTGCTTCGTCGGGCTTTGCCCTCCTCGCAATGACAGATAAAAGTTTTACGCATAGCCTGCCTCAATGCTTTTTACTAAATCCACCAGTATTAAATTGTAAGGTACCGGTATATTTAACTCCTGGCCCAGGCGCACGATAACCCCGTTTATAAAATCGATTTCGGTACGCTTCTGTCTTAAGACGTCCTGCAGCATTGAGGAGATATTATTAGCCGTCGCCTCGCAGACCGCCTCTACCTTTGCCAGAGGGTCGTCATAGATAAGCTTTATTCTTTTTCTCTTTGCAATCCTGGTCGCCTCGGCAACCGCGCCGCGTAAGAGGCGGCGCGCCCCTTCCACCTCTATTAATTTTCCGTTCTTAAGCCGGGTTACGGCAGTCAGGGCGTTTATGCCGGCGTTGATGATAAGCTTTGACCACAACAAGCCTTTTATATCGCGCGAAAACCTGATCTCCAGCCCCGCCTTTTCAAACGTTTCGCGAATCCAGCGCATCTCAACCGGAATTTTTCCGTCCGGGCGGCCGATTACCGTCTCTCCCCTTCCGGCATACTTTACCCTTGTCTCCTCAAGTAAAGTTGCGCCTAAATTAGTGACCCCGCCGATTACTATATCGCTGTCGACAGCCTCGGTTATAACCTCAATGTTGCCGATGCCGTTCTGCAGGGTAAGCACCTTGCTGTCTTTGCCGATAAGGGGCCCGGCGTTTATTACTGCGGATTTGGTATCGTAGGACTTTACGGCAATAATTACTAAATCCGCGCAGCCGATCTCTTTTGCATCAGAGCTTGCCCTGACCGAGGAGCGCCATTTTCCGGAAATACCTTCTATGGCTATGCCGCTTTTATTGATTCTTGCGGCGCGCTGCGGGTTTTTATCCAGAAGCCAAATCTCCTGGCGCGTCTTTGATAATAAGGACGCCAGTAAACAGCCCAGAGCGCCCGGGCCGATTATAACTATCTTCATATCGCCTCCATTGCTGTCCAAATTACCGTCATTGCGAGCCCCGCAGGGGCGAAGCAATCTAAAACGGGATTGCTTCGTCGCTCGCTACGCTCGCTCCTCGCAATGACTAATTTTGCCGTTTGACGTTCAACGATGGACGTTTCCAGCTACGCCTGCCTGCCGGCAGGCAGGCAACCCTTCAACGACTGACGAGAATTCAACTCCTGCTAGTCCTGCATTATCTTTATATAAGACTGCTCTTTTATCTCCTTGAGCCATTTATCAAAGGCCTCCTGCATTTTTATTTCAAAAAGATAGGCGTTGATTTTATCCTGGGCCTCCTTGAGAGAGAGTTTTCGCGCCGGGATCATATGCTCCAGTTTAAAAATGTAAAACTTTCCGTCAATGTCAAGGGGGTCTGATATTTCACCAATCCCCAAACTAAACACTACTTTTTCAATCTCCTTTTTTAAATTTTCCTCCCTGGTGGCATTTAGCTTGCTTACGTTTATCGGATACCTTGCTGCCAGGTCCTCCAGCTTTTGGCCGGCTTTAAAATGGTAGGCAAAAGTTTTAGCCAGGCCCGCATCCGTCAGGGTTATAGCCAGTAACTGGCGTTCTTCGGGAGAGCTGAACTCATCAGCATTGCGGTTATAAAAATCAGTTACCTCCTCGGGCCTTACGATGACCTTGCTCTTAACTTTTAACTGAATGATATTATAGGTAAGCAGCTGGTTTCGCAGCCTGGACTCAACATCAGCCTGGACTAACCCCTGTGCCTTAAGGGCGCTTTGAAAACGCGCATCCGAGCCGTATTCTCTTTTAATTTCTTCAATGCGCCCTCTTACCCTGGAGTCGTCGATATTCAGGTTATTTTTCCTGGCCTCCTGCAGAATCAACGCATCCTCTATAAGCTTGTTAAGCAATTCAGGCTTTAACTCTTCAATTTTTTTTGTAAGTTCCTCGCCCTTGTAATCGTAATCCTTGGCATATTGCATGCGCGTAAAATTTACAAAGTCCCCTAAATCCTTCTGTGTAATAATCTCGTTATTAACGATGGCGATTATTTTATCCTGGCCGTAGATTAGTCGACACTGTCCAGCAGTTAACAGCCCACAGCAAACTAGAAAGGATAAAAGTACAATAAATTTAAGTTTACGCATTGAAAATACCTGTTTTTTGAAAATTCGTTACCGCCTCGCGCAAGAGGCGGCAGTATAAATCAAACCCTACCACGGCGATAAAACCATGCTGCTCTAGGCCCAGGAGATTTCCTGTGCCCCTAATCTCTAAATCTTCCATAGCGATATTGAACCCCGCTCCCAAATGCGCATAATCCTGGATGGCGTCTAGCCTTTTGCGCGCATCGCCCTCTAAGGCTATGTTCCGGGGTATCATAAAATAAGCATAAGCCGGGCGGTTAAATCTCCCCACCCTGCCGCGCAGCTGATGCAGGTCGGATAACCCAAAGGTATGCGCGTTATTTACGATAATGGTATTTGCGTTGGGTATGTCAATTCCCGATTCTATAATCATGGTGCAGACCAGGCAGTCAATCTCGCCTTTTAAAAAGCCGGACATTATCTTCTCCAGAACCTTCGGGGGCATCCGGCCATGGGCAACGGCTAATCTTATTCCGGGAGGAAGGAGGCTGCTTATCCGTTCTTTTATCTTCTCAATGTCTTCAATGCGGTTATGCAGGAAAAAAACCTGTCCTTTTCTTTTTATCTCCCGCGATATCACCTGAGAAACCAGCTCCCGATCATATTCTACCACAATAGTTTTTATAGGCAACCTATTTTCAGGCGGGGTGTTGATTACCGAGAGGTCCTTTGCCCCCATCAGGCTCATATAGAGGGTGCGCGGGATAGGCGTGGCGGTAAGGGTCAACACGTCGGTATAAAGCCTTAATCTTTTTAGTTTTTCCTTGGCGCGCACCCCGAAACGCTGCTCTTCGTCAATGATTACCAGCCCCAGGTTTTTAAAGGCGACATCGTCGGAAAGCAGCCTGTGGGTGCCGATTACCACATCAACGTTGCCGCAAGACAACCCCTCGATGATCTTTTTTTGTTCTGCGCCGGTTTTAAAGCGGCAGAGCAGCTCTATTTTTAAGGGAAAATCCTTTAACCTGCGGCTAAAGTTATAGTAGTGCTGCTCTGCCAGAATAGTCGTTGGAACCAGGTAGGCCGCCTGCTTATTATCCATTACCGCCTTAAAGGCAGCGCGCATCGCCACCTCCGTCTTGCCGTAACCGACATCCCCGCAAAGCAGCCGGTCCATCGGACGGGCGGCCTGCATATCAAGCTTTACTTCAATAGCGGCTTTTATCTGGCCGGGTGTTTCTGTGTAAGGGAATGTTGCTTCAAACTCCTTCTGCCAGTCCGTATCTGCCGAATAAGCAAAGCCTTTGGAACTTATGCGCATCGCCTGCAGCGTCAGGAGTTCCCAGGTTAGCTTTCGT
>JAZDPH010000072.1:0-26345 GCA_043797735.1 Candidatus Omnitrophota bacterium
TTTTTATTGGGAAGGGTCGTTCTTGGACCTGCGTTCGGTCTTACGCTTATCCTTTACGTAATTACTCCTCTCCATGCCTTTCGCAGCTGCTTTTAATTCTGCTCCGATCTCTCCTATCTGCGCTACGTGCTCAATCTTGCGGAATTCATTCGTCACTACACCTATAGAAACGGAGAGAAGAGGGATCTTTTGTTCCTGGCCTTTGCGGTCATGGGAGGTGATGAAGCCTTTTTTGCGGTCAGCCTCGTTATAAAAGAAGGGAGAGGTTTTTTCAAAATCTTCAATGATGCCTTTGCAAAGATTATCTGCTCTATCCGGGATGGTAATTATTACAAAGTCGTCTCCTCCGATATGCCCGATGAAATCTTCAGAGCTTCCAAATTGTTGCACAGCCCTGATTAAGATGCGCGCGGTCTCCCGGATCACCTCATCCCCGTGTTCAAATCCATATTTGTCGTTATACGCCTTGAATTTATCCAGATCCACGTACGTAACGGCAAATTGAGATTTGTTTTCCAGCCTGCGCGAGAGTTCATTTAAAATAGAGACATTGCCGGGTAAGCGCGTTAAAGGGTTTGCCTCCAGGTCGCGTTCAGTGCGCCTTAAGATCATCCGGATGCGCGCCAGCAGTTCTTTCGGCTCAAAAGGTTTTACCACATAATCGTCAGCTCCCGCATCAATGCCGCCTACGCGGTCACTGATATCGCCTTTGCCGGTCACCATGATTATGGGCAGGTGCCTAAGAAGCAGATCTTTCTTAACCAGTTGGCAGACCTGTCTTCCGTCTATTTTAGGAATTTTATAGTCCAGGAGCACCAGATCCAGCGGTTTAGAATTAATAACCTTTAATGCCTCCTCGCCGTCTTTGGCTTCAAATACCTCATAATTTTCTTCCGAAAGAGTGAGTTTTAATATATCCCGGATATCCGGATCATCATCAACTACAAGTATTTTTACGCTCATAAGTTTTTATGCTGGTTGTGGGAGGGTAAAACTAAAAGTAGAGCCGGCCCCGGATTTACTTTTTACCCAGATTTTTCCACCGTGGGCCTCAATAATATGTTTTACCAGGCTTAAGCCCAGTCCCGTCCCCTTGGTCTCCTGATTAATTGCGTTATCTACACGAAAGAACTCTTCAAATATCGCTTCTTTTGCCTCTTCCGGTATCCCGCATCCGGTATCCGTAATATCCACCTCTACAGCCTTATCAACATTACGGGCAGTAATAGTAATCTTGCCTTTTGCGGGAGTAAATTTTATAGCGTTGCCGATGAGGTTGATAAAGACGCGTTTAATTTGAGCCAGGTCCGCGAATATCTTTTGCGTATCCGGGGATATGCGGGAACTGAATTCAATATGCCTTTCTTTTATTTGCCCGGATAAAAGGTCACAGACATCCTCAATAATATTTATTAAGTCCAGCGGCTCCTTTTTCATGATTACCTTGCCGCTCTCAATGCGCACTATATCCAGGAGGTCATTCACCATATGCACCAGCTCGTCGCTATGCCGGTTAATCTTATCCAGCCGCTCTCTGATTGCCGCGGGGATATTTCCTAATTGCCCGGTGAGCAAAATTGAGGCGTAGCCTTTTATAGAGGTAAGCGGGGTTCTTAATTCATGGGAGACGCTGGAGACAAAGTCGGTCTTCCTTTTGCTGATAGCCTTTACCTCATTTAATACCAGCGTGAGTTCCCGGGTCCTTTCTTCAACTTTATTTTCTAAGCCCTGTTGGGCGCGCCAGGTTTTTTCAAAGAGCCGGGCATTTTCCAGGGCCTGGCCTAATTGATTAGATAATATCGTGATCAGCTCTTCGTCCCCCTCGTTTATGGCGGTGTCAATATTTTCTGTTCCGACAAAAAGAAAGCCCTTATTCCCCTCCTTGGGTAAGACAGGGGAGATAACAAAGGAGCTGACTTTAAAGAAGCGGGATATCTTATTTTTCAATAAGGCGTCCTGTTGAAGAGAATTAGAGGATATAGTCTGGCCTCTTTTTATCAAATCTAAACATACATCTTCAAGCCCGGAAAGCGCCTTCAGGGGATTTATCTCATCTTCTAAGTATCCGATTAATATCTGCGGCGCAAAGGCCTTTTCCTTTTCATTCCACAAGAAGCCGCATGCCTTTTCAAAACCCAGGTCTTCCAGTTGGCCCGCCTCTATTCTTTTAAATATCTGGTTTTCTTCCAGCGTCGTGCTTATGGAGCGCGATAATCTTTGCAGGGTATACAGACCGCCCACCTTTTTATCCAGCTCTTCCTGGGTCTTGTTTAATTCCATATCCGTGCGAACAATAAGTTTGGCTTGTTCGTCCATTTCATCAAGGGATCTTTTCAGGTCTTTGGCGGAAGAGGCCAATTCTTTTACCTGCTCCATTTTGAAATAAAGCGCTATCGCCAGAGAAATAATTGTTATTGTCCCGGCGATGCCCAGTAGGTTTATGAATTGTTCGGCTGTATCCATATTAATTAGAGCTGCCTACCCCTAAAACAACAATAGTTTGATTATGAAAATATGCCCTGCCCTGGTAGCTGACGGCTTTAAGCGGGGCCTGTTCGCCGTAAGTGTATATCCCGATCACGGGGGTATTGCTATCCAATCCGCTCTTAATGATTTCTATCTCTTTTTTTGCCTCTCTGCCGAGCAGCATGTATCTGGAGGCCGAATTAAAGATGATAACGAATTTCATTGCCCGCCCAAGCAGGTTTTTTTTCGCTTCATCAAGCGCCTGGCGGGTCGCCTGGAGGCAGGATTCTTTTGTGCCGATCATCAGCCTTACTTTGGTATCCTGCGCAACGCTGCCCTGAAAAGTTAATGAGCCGTCATCTTGTATGGAGAGGATATTTCTTAAAAGATATTCATCCTCCCCCGGGATATACATACCCAAAGGGTAGAAGACAGAAATATATTTTAATTCGCGCTTCAGCCTGTTTAAATCATACGCCAGATAATCCGCGTAAAGCTGCGCCGCCGGGGCGCCGTCTATTTCATAAACGACATTACCCGCTGCCCTGGTGACGGAGTGAGGCTTGCCGATTGGTTTCCAGCCGTGTTTTATGCCCAGCCCAAAATTTAATTTTCCTCCCCAGAGTATTCCGCAGGCGGCATCGCTTAAAAGTTCCTGATTAAAATATAGGTATGTTTTTTTGAAGGTGAGGTTATCCGAAGCCGAGGCCCCTGCCAGAGGAAAGCTTCTCCCCAGGCTTTCCTGGAGCCCCCAGATTAAACCGGAGCCATCCGGAATCAGGCCGTCGGAGAATATCATGCTTAAATCCCGGCGCACGCCTTTGAACCCATACAAAAGTTTTTCTCCCAATTCTTGGCCCGCGATTGAGGCAGGCCTTTTACTTATCTCTTTTACCTCGGCTATATTAAAATATATATCTTCGGGAAAACTCAAGAGCATGATTATCAAACCGTGTTTAAATATACCCTGATCGGTTATAACCGCCAGGGTGCTTGAGCCTATAAGCGGGACTGAACCCAGTAAATTATTAATTGTCTGTAAGACTGTTAAGTGGGCAAAGTCAACGGAGCTAAATACTATTGCCAGATCAATTTTTGTAGTGGCTAAATTTAAGCGCGCCTGCCTGACTGCGTCCTGAACTGCGGCAAGAGGATCTTTTTGCGTACCTAAGCCAACGCCTATTTGTGTACTCATCTTATCTACTTGAAATGATAGCACATTATCTAACAGGGTCAATAAATTTGTTGACTAAAAAGTGCAATATAGTACAATAACTTTGAATTTGTTACGGCCCCATCGTCTAGCCCGGCCTAGGACGCTTGGTTCTCAGCCAATAAACACCGGTTCAAATCCGGTTGGGGCTATTTAAAAAAAATTTCCTTGCATTTTGGAGGAATGTATGATAAAAAATAAGAAAGCTAAGCCCCGTTTTAGTCGGGACAAGGAGGTTTAATGCGGGAACATTTAGGGTTTTTGAAAACATCCAGCGCAGTCGTCAAGATTGCCGCCTGGATTTTTTTATTGCTTGGTTTTATCGGCGGGACAGCGGTAATTCTGGGTTTGGTTCCCGGGAATCCGCGCTGGACAGGCTTTTTAATCTTGGCCATTTATGCTTTTTCATTTTTCTTTTTCTATCTCATTGCCAAGATCGCCGACCTTTTAATCAAGATTATTAACGAGATAAAAAAAGAGTAGTTTAATCCGGAGGTGTTTAAAATGAAATTGCGCACCTTTGTGCTTATAGCCGCCCTTGCTTTTGTTTTGCCGGGCTGCGACTATATTAATAATTTTTTCTCGGGCAAGAAGCCTGCGAAGGAAGAAGTTTCCGGCAAGGCTGCCGCGGCGCAGGGCACTGTTGTGGCCCTGGTTAACAATACGCCTATTACCTTAGAAGAGCTGAATCAGGATATTAGCGTTTACAACGCCTTAGTGGCTCAAGAAAAACCGGAGAATAAGATTACCACCCGCGAACAGAAGGTAAATTATTTAAAGAACGAAGAAATCCGGCAGGAACTTTTATATCAGGATGCCCTGGCCCGCGGCCTGGATAGGAGCGAGGAAGTAATCCGGGATCTGGAAAAGACCAAACGGCAACTGGTGCTGATGGAATTGGGGAAGAAGCTCTCCGAAAACACAGAGGTGGGCGCCAAAGAAATAGAGGATTATTACAATACTTATAAGGATCAACTAAAAGAGCCCGAACAGAGGGATATCCGCGAAATCGTAGTTGGCAGCGAACAAGAAGCCAAAGATATCCTTATCCAGCTTTTGCAGGGGGCTGACTTTGCCACTTTAGCCAAAGAGCGTTCTGTTTCCGCCAGCGGCAAATCCGGCGGAGATTTGGGTTTTATCGCCAAGGGAACCAAATTCTCCCAATTTGATAATGTGGCTTTTTCCGACAGCTTAGATGCAGGCAGGATCAGCTCAATATTTAAAGGCCCGGACGGCTATTATATTATAAAAATAGAAGCCAAGCGCGGAGGCAAGCAGAAAACACTTTCGGAACTTCGTGACGACATCAAGCGCATGCTTATTTTTCTGAAGCAGCAGCAGATTATAGAAGACTTGGTAGCGAAGCTTTCACGCGAGGCAAAGATAGAAATTCGCGAAGGAAAGGTAGAGTAAGTATGAACCTGCCGCAGTTAAAAAGACAACAAGTTATTTTGATAAGCGGTATAGTTTTGGCAATAGCTGCGTTCGCCATGCTTAAAGTTTATCTCAACCAGCAGCGCGCGCTGACCGAACAGACAATAAAGAAAAAATATAAAGAAGCCCAGGCAAACCAAACGCCGGTCTTGGTAGCGAAAAAAGATATTGGCCGCGGGGAGGCCATAGAACCGGATAGCCTGGGAGTTGAAATTATCCCCAATAAGTTTGTTGTGCCTCAAGCAATGACTTCTTTGGATAGGGTTGCGGGGATGAAAACCATCGCGCCCATATCTAAAGGAGAGCAGATCACCTTAAGTAAATTAACGCAGGAGCGTTCCGGCGGAGATTTGGCAGGGGTTACCCCTGCCGGGAAAAGGGCGGTTACGATTTTAGTGGATGAGGTCTCTTCTTTTGGCGGGATGATTAAAGCGGGGAATTATGTTGACATTATCGGGATGGTACCCATCCCCGTACAAACAGCAGAAGGAAAGCCTCCGACAATCCAAACGAGCACAGTGCCGCTATTCCAGAATATCCTGGTCTTAGCAGTAGGGCAAAATATCGGGACAGATTTCTCGCAGGAGGCCCGTTACAGGAGAAGCGAAAGCGGAGAAACTAAAGGGGGAGGCGGGGCATTAGTTACCTTAGCCCTTAGCCCGCAGGAAGCCAATATTGCTACTTTTGTGCAGGAGCAGGGCGGAAAGATCAGGCTGGTATTGCGTTCGCCGACGGACGCCAAGGTAGAACCTGTGCAGCTGGTTACCTGGGAAACCCTGTTTCAGTATCTTATGCCGCAGGAATTGCAGAAAAATAAATCCAAAGAAGAATTGCCTCCTTCGGAATATGTAGAAATATACCGCGGGATGAATAAAGAAAGAATGCCTTTATCCAAATAAAAAGGGAGAGCCATGAAAAAGGTCTTTTTAATAGCATTTCTGATTTTTGCTAATTTTATAATTCTGCCTTGCCCGGATTACGCTGTTAGTAACTCGGGAGAAGAAGACCTTATCCTATATATGGGGGAGACAAAGACTATACCTGTAAATAACCCCAGCCGCATTGTAATCGCTAACCCTAAAATAATTGATATTGCAGGCGCAACCAAGAGCGAAATAACAGTAAGCCCGAAGGCGCCGGGCAGTACCACATTGGTATTCTTGGATAATTTTGGCGAGCAGTCATATCAGGTAAGGGTTTTTGCGGAGGATATGCAGGAGATTAAGCGCCGTATTGATAATCTTTTAGCCCAATTGAATCTTCCCGAGGTAACCACGCAGGCAGTAAATGAAGAGAGTAAAGTCACTCTCTTAGGGAGAGTGAAAACTCCACAGGACAGAGAAAGGATTGCCCTTGCCCTGGGGCCATTAAAAGACAAAACAATTGACCTGCTTGAGGTAAAAGAAGAAGAGTCAGTAGTAGAGATAGATGTGCAGGTTTTAGAATTAAATAAAGATGCTACCGATACCTTAGGTTTTACCTGGCCGGGTAGCACAGGTAACCTTACGGCAACAGATACTTCAGGCGCTACTACCACAGCCGGGCAATTTGCAAGCCTCCTGACTTTTAATAAATGGACGCGTACCGCAATGAGCCTGACCTGGAAATTAGATCTTCTCATTCAGGAAGGAAAAGCCAGGATACTCTCCCGCCCGCGCCTGGCCTGCCAGAGCGGCAAAGAAGCGCAATTATTAGTAGGCGGAGAAAAGCCGACCTTCACCACAACTACTACCGAGGGAGGCAATACCTCCAGCACTGTTGATTATAAGGAGTTCGGTATTAAATTAAAAATCAAGCCCAGCGTTATGGAAGAAGGGCAGATAAAACTTAGCGTCAATGTTGAGGTAAGCGAGGTGGGGACAGCAGAGACGATTGGCCCTTCAAGCGCGCCCACCGGTAAAGCCTATCCTTTAAGCAAGCGTACCGCTGCCACAGAGCTCTATCTTAATAACGGCGAGACTATGGCAATAGGCGGGTTGATTAAACAAAAAAACGAAGAGGATCTGCGTAAATTCCCCTGGCTTGCGGATGTGCCGGTTTTAGGTGTGTTTTTCAGGCAGAGGATTACTAAAGTCGGAGGCGGCCAGGGAGAAAGAGGAAACAGCGAATTATTTATTACACTTACCCCTACTATTATAAAGGGGCAGGAGAAATTTGCTAAAGCCGATGCTCTTAAGAAGATTGCGCCGCCTGTCGTCGCAGCAGAGGCTGTGACTGCCTCTCTGGCAGAAGCAAAATCCGGCCTCCCCAGCTATACCCGGGCTGTACAGGAAAGAATAATAAATGCCATTTATTATCCTAAGCAGGCAAAAGAAGTAGGCTGGGAAGGGAATTTAAAACTTTCTCTGAACCTGACTGCAAACGGCACCCTTAAAGAGATAAAACTATTGCAGTCTTCGGGATACCGTATTCTAGACGATACAGCGATAGATGTAGCGCAAAAACAAGCTCCTTATCCTCCGTTCCCTCCGCAGATTGAATCTAGCGAACTTTGGGTAGATGTGCCAATATTCTACAAGAAAGATTAATTTTTTGCTATGCCAGCTAAAACAATAGTTATCTTTAGCACTAAGGGCGGGGTAGGAAAAACTCTTATTGCCGCTAACCTTGCTGTCAGCCTGGCAAAAGAAGAGGGTAAGCGCGTCTGCCTTATGGATCTTGATATTCAGGCAGCAGGCGAGATGTCCCGCATGCTGGATCTCAAGCCGCAGAAGACGCTTATTGACCTGGTCTATCTTCTCAAAAAATACCCCCAGCAATTTAGGAAGGAAGATTTTATAGTGCGCAGCCCTTCTTTAAGTATTGATTTTCTAGCCGGGGCTTTAAGGCCGCAACAAACCCCCCATTTTGAAACCGACAAGATTAAAGAGGCAATGAAGTTATTAGCTAAAGATTACGATTATCTGGTGTTAGACGCCGGCAAAAATTTCAGCCAGTTTTTTATCACCGTCTTAAATCAGGCTAATCTTATTTTATTAGTGGTCACCCCAGACGTCCTTTCAATCTATCAAACCAAATGGATTTTAGATACTTTGCAGTCCCTGCATTTTCCCCTCTCAATGATTAAAATTGTCTTAAACAGGGCAGAGTCTGTTTCCGGTATCAGCTGGCAGGAGGTTACCGTGAGTTTGCCCGTGGAAATTATTGCCCGCCTTCCTTCCGAGGGCAGGGTGGTAGGCGATGCGGTAAACCGCTGCGTGCCTGTAGTTTTAGACAGCCCCAGGGCGAAAATTACTCTGGCCATAAAAGGTTTTGCCCGCGATCTGGTCAAGAACGAGAAATTATTTTTGGATAATATTGATATAGAAAAATTACAGGCCAAAGAAGTAATGTTTGAGAAGGCGGGTGAGTTCTGGCAAAAAGAGGGCTTGGCTGAATCATTGGTTGAGCCGGAGCCCGGCGACGATGCCGACGAGATTCTCATACTCAAACGCAGGATACACAAGCGCCTGATTGAGGACTTAAACTTAAAAAGGCTGGATGTGAAAGTCTTCAGCGATTCCCACAAAACAAAAGAATTAAAGAATAAAGCTACGGTAATGATTACTAACTTTTTGGCAGAAGAAGCAGGCAGTTTTATTTCTTCGCCTGATGTGCGCAAGAAACTGGTTAAGGAGATTATGGATGAGGCTTTGGGTTTAGGCCCCTTAGAGGATCTTTTAGCTGACCAGGAGATAACCGATATTATGGTTAACAATAAAAACGAGGTTTATATTGAGCGGCGCGGCAAGATTGAGTTAACCAGTAAGAAATTTATCTCTAACGATCAGGTAAAAACCATTATTGAACGCATCATAGCGCCCATCGGCAGGAGAATTGATGAGTCTGTGCCTATGGTGGATGCCAGGCTTAGCGACGGCTCCCGTGTCAATGCCATTATTCCGCCCCTTTCTTTAACCGGGCCTACCCTGACTATCAGGAAATTCCGCAAGGAAAGGTTTAAGGTTGAAGAGCTGATAGGCTTGCATAGTGTGAATCAGCCGATGGCGGATTTCATCAAGGCCTGCGTATTGTGCAGGAAGAATATTATTGTTTCAGGAGGTACGGGCAGCGGAAAGACGAGCGTCCTGAATGTCCTCTCTGCTTTTATCCCCGAGACCGAAAGAATTATTACTATTGAGGACGCCGCGGAATTAAAATTAGACCAGACGCATTGGATAAGATTAGAGTCCCGCCCGCCCAACATTGAAGGTAAGGGCGCACTGACCATAAGAGACCTTTTCAGGAATACCCTGCGCATGCGCCCGGATAGAATAATTATAGGAGAGTGCCGCGGGAACGAGACGCTGGATATGCTTCAGGCCATGAATACCGGACACGACGGCTCAATGACTACTGTTCACGCTAATTCTACGCACGATGTTCTGTCCAGGCTTGACTCAATGATTTTGATGTCCGGAATAGAGCTTCCGATAAGGGCCATACGCGAGATGATCGCCTCGGCTATAGATGTTATAGTTCATACCGCCAGGTTATCCGACGGCAGCCGCAAAATACTGCAGGTTACCGAGATCACTGGCATGAAAGATGACATGCACATTGATTTAAAGGACGTATTCATCTTTAAACAGACCGGCATAGATAAAGATCACAATGTGCTGGGAGATTTCCACGCCACCGGCTACGTACCCTCATTTATAGAAGAGATTAAAGTAAAAGGCATCCCCCTGACGGAGGGTGTCTTTAAAATCAGTTAATTTCCTCCTCTCTCTAATCCAATTATGAAAATCATCAATCAGACTAAAAATATTACTTTAGCGCAGGACGCAATGTTGGCAGGGGCGCTTTTTCAAAGGATGAGAGGCCTCTTGGGCAGAAAAGAATTTAAGCAAGGCGAAGGCATTATTTTAAAACCCTGCAATTCTATACATACCTTTTTTATGCGTTTTCCCATTGATGTGCTTTTTGTGGATAAAAACAATAAGATTGTAAAAACCATAGCAAATTTTGTCCCCTTTAGAATTTCCAATATCTATTTTCGGGTTTCTTTTACCATAGAATTACCCGCCGGCACCATAGAAAAAACCCTTACTTCCCCAGGCGACATCCTCACCCTCTCTAAGTAGGGACGTCTTTTGACCCAATCGAGGGACGTCTTTTAAGCTAATCGGGAAGGTGTCCCCATCAAGTCAATCCAGGCGTATCTAGCAAGCCATCTTTTTTATGGTTCAGCCGGCCAAGCCAACTACTCCAAGGATAATCAAAAGGGGATTTGCTTATGTTTGCTCTAATAGGGTTTAACTCCACATATTCCAGGCATCCAAGCAAATATTGATTTTTCTCTATCACCTTGCTTTTATATCTACCTTGCCACAAGTGCCCAACCTTTTTGTATTTCTTATTGAACCAGATTGTGTAGGTTTGATTTAATCCCTGCATGAGCTTGGACAAAATAAGCGCTTTTTTGACTTCAACAATTAAATGGACGTGATTGGGCATTAGACAATAGCCATATAACCGGAAATTGTATCTTCTTTTGTAGTGTTTTAACAGCTCAAGGTATTTTAAAAAATCATCCTTCTCGATGAAAGTAACCTGTCTTTGGTTTCCTCTTACCATTATATGATAAGAAGCGTTATCAAAAGTTAATCTTGTCGCTCTTGACATTAATGTCACCTCCTGTAACAATAGACGTAATATGTCTCAAAATCTAACGAAATTATTTTGAGAGCAAGGGGACACCTTTTGCTTTAGATCCAAAGACGTCCCTGCTTTGGGTGGAAGAACGTCCCTGATAAAGTCAATTATAAATGTCCAAATTGAAGCTGAATAATGTCCAATCTCATTCTCCTTGACAAAACTTATTCAGTATGTTATCTTGTAATTGTCCAGTCTGGAGGATAAGATGGGTGCAATTTATAAATTAAAAGCAGAAATCAAGGATTTTATAATAGAGCAAAAGAAAACTAAGCCAGCTTTGAGTTGCCGGGGAATAGTTTCTTTGGTAGAAGGCCAGTACCAGATAAAACTCTCCAAATCCAGTATCAACGCCATAATCAAAGAATCCGGATTAAGCATGCCCGTGGGCAGGAGGCAGAAGCATAAGAGGCGGCTTCTGGAGTTGTCGCCTAAAGCCCAGGAAGATATTAAGTATTTAACACAGGCTCTAACAAAGCCAGAAGAGACTGTTCCCGTCGAGGAAAAGCCTATTATTGAGCCCCCTGCCGTCGAGCAAGAACCTATTATTGAGCAGGCGCCCGTCGAGGAAAAGCCCGCAGAGATAAAGGCTCCCGAGCCTCCCCTCATTGAAGAAAAACCTATTATTGAGCCGGTGCCCGTCGTAGAAAAACCTGCCGAGCCTAAACCAGAAGAGCCTCCTCCGACGGTAATCAGGGTAGAGCCTCCGGCGCAGGAAGAGTGTACCGGAGCTGTCTTACTTAAGGCAGTAGATTGTCTTATCAACGGCAGCCACAATATCGCTGAAGCCTTAAAATGGCGCCTTAACCGACGGGAATCCGAGCTACTACCCTACATTGAAGGCTTGCTTTATATGCCTTTATTTGAGTCTTCTCCCGGAGCAGGAGGGGGCGGTTCTAAGCTTACCCCCGAATCTATATTGTCTTATTTTAATGGCTTACAAGGGGTTAGGGAAATTAACTTAGACATAATAAAGGCTTTATCAGCACCTTTGCAAGAAGCGCATTTTATTAAAGTGGTTCTGGCTGATGGTAAGAGTTTTTATTTAGACGGTCAATTTCGCACAGTCTGGTCCACGCCTTACCTCCCCTATAATTTTAATGCAACTATTTCCAATATAAAGGGTTACATAAATAGGACATTTAGAGAAAACCTGCCTTTACTGCTTTTTATGGCGCCGGGCTACGATAGCCCCACCCAGGAATTCTTTAGCCTCCTCTTAAGTATGGATCCGCGCAATAATGGTATTTCAAAGTTGGTCCTCTGCGGAAATAAATTTGAAGAGCTGGAAAGCATTCCTGTTGAGCAAAACAAAACCCGCTTTTTTGTTTTCGGGCTCTGGCCCTGGCAATTCACAGAATACCGCGAAGTAAAAAAGATAGGGGAGTTTAAGCCTTTTAATTTTGCGCCCCAAAATAAAGATTATTATTTAGCAGACGCAGCGATTGTTTTATCGCAACCCTCTACCAAACAACAGGTTACATTAAGGGGCTGCGTCCTAAAAACCAGCCTCGCCGAGAAGGCGCGTTGCGTAATATTGACTAACTTAACCGCCGAAATGGCGAAGAATGAAGACCTGGCTGTGCTATATCTTGATCACTGGCCAAACCCCGAGGAATCCTTCCGTGACACAAGCCGCAAGATTGAGCTTTTTACTTATACCGGCAATGCCCAGCGTTATTTCTCGACGGAGAATCTGAATCTGGGGCAGGCAGGCGTAACCGACATAAAGGCGCTCTTTAGCCAGTATCTTAAGGCGCTTGACCTTTATGCGAGGTGGTATTTCTTTCCCGCCGGCTATGAAAAAGAGGATTTCTCGACGACAAAAGAGCGTTTTTATGACCTTAAAGCCACCATAACCAGAGAGAAAGAGCTTGTCAAAATCAAGTTCTCTCTCCCCTCCGCTTTCCCCTTTCTCAAAGATTTGGAATACGCCTGCCGCAGGCTCAATGAGAGAGCGGTGGTCTGGTCTGACAAAAGGAGGCTCTGGTTCCAAATCTAGAAGGAAACGCTTTCTTATTATATCTAAATATTCTTGACACGCCTATGGGCAGATGTTATATTTTAAGTACAACTGAATCAGGCGGCAACGAAAACGCAAATCCTGATGGAGGTATCAGGATGCGCAAAGCCACGGGATGTGCACGCCGGGAAAACATTAGCCGGGCTACCGAAAGCCGTAATTGACAAATTTGGTAGCCCGGTTTTTATTTTTAAGATATTGTTTAACGGATTTAGTAAAGGGGAGGTGAAGCGATGTTTAGAAAAAAAGGACAATCCACTTTAGAGTATGTTTTAGTTTTGACCGCGATTGTGGCGGCAATTATCTTTGCGGCAACGAAGTTTATAAAACCGAGAGTAGAAGAATCGCTAGACCACGTTTCTCAAGAGATGAAGAGCGAGGTAGAAAAGATTCAATTCAACAAATAAAATAATCACTTAGGGAGGTGAGTTAAATGTTAAGGATATCAAGTAAGAGAGCCCAGACTACCGCTGAATACGCCATTCTTATTGCCCTGGTTGTGGGGGCAGTCGTGGCAATGCAGGTTTATGTAAAGAGAGGCATTCAGGGCAGGATCCGCGACGCGGTTGACCATACGGGTTCAGGCGGAGAAGTTGCCGGCGAGACCTTAAGTTTTAGCGGCGGCCAATATGAACCGTATTATTCGCAGTCTACCGGGAGTACGAAGCAGAGCACCAGCAATAAAGAGGATTTGTTGACCGGCGGAGGCACGGCGCGGGATTCTACTGCTAGCGTAAGTTCAACCCGCGAATCTAATTTAGGCTGGTACGGGCAGGAAGAATAATATTTTTTTTAGGAGGTGAAGCGATGTTTATTCATTTGAATAAAAGGGCGCAAAGCACCCTTGAATACGCTATAGTTATCGCCGTTATCGTGGCAGGGCTGGTAGCTATGCAGGTTTACCTCAAGAGAGGCGTACAAGGAAGATTAAGGCAGGCCTCTGATGAAATCGGGGAGCAGTTTTCTCCCGGCTACACCACGGGAACGACTACGACAACTAACAAAATTGATACCGAGGAAACGGTAATGGGCGGGAATATGCCTACAACCGTTACTAAAAGCACACAAACACAGGACCGCACGAGCAAAGAAAATGTCGCCGGCTCTGACCAGGAATATTGGGTAAAGTAAGAACTACGTTTTTTTAGTAAAGGAGCATAGATATGTTTTTACTGATCGCCCTGTTATTGACGGGCTCCGTTGTTCTTTTGGCAATGGTTTTTGTTCCTTTGGCAGCAGGCAAGCTGGACGAATGGCACGCGAAGAAAGAGCTGGTCATTGCCAAAGAGATGGATAAATCCTTCTACTACAACAAAAGCCCGAAACAAATAATGCTGCTCTACTATATCCTGCCTCCCATTCTGGGCCTTACGGCCTTTTTTTTATTTGATTCTTTAATAGCTTTGGCAGCAGGGGCATTGATTGGCTTGTTTATCCCCAATCTGGCCTTAAAGATCAGGGACGCAAGGCGCACGAATAAATTCAACTATCAAATTTTAGATGCGATTATGATTCTTTCCAGCTCACTGAAAGGCGGCCTTTCGCTTTTACAGGCGTTGGAAGTTTTGATAGAGGAGATGCCCTCACCCATGCGCCAGGAAATAGGGCTGGTGGTTATGGAGAATAAAATGGGCATCACCCTGGAAGACAGCCTTATTCATTTGGGCAAAAGGATGAACATAGAGGAGTTAAGGCTGGTAATTAATTCCATCCTGGTGTCCAGGGAAACAGGCGGTGACCTTACTAAAGTTTTAAGCCGGCTTTCTGTTACTATCCGCGATAACCGTAAATTAAAAGACAGTATTAAAACATTAACCCTGCAGGGAAGATTGCAGGGTATTATTATGTCTGTCCTGCCGTTTATATTTATCTGGTGGGTCCTGATGTTTAACCGCGAGCATTTTGACATCATGCTTCACACGCAGGAGGGCCTGACGCTTTTAATAGTAGCCGGGGTTTTACAGATAATAGGTATGTTCTTAATCCGCAAATTCAGCACCATTAAGGTATAGGAGGTTAGATGTTAGCGTTAATTTATGCCCTGGTGATTATTGGAATAGCCCTGATCCTCATCGGAGTTTCAGGCTCCGGTACCATATTCGCCGGCAGCCGGGCTCAACTTCCGGGGGACGCCAACCAGATAATCAGCTTAAGAAGGCAGGCGTTTCTTTCCAATATGATCCCCTTTACTCAACCCTTTTTAGAGAGAACAGGATTATACGATAGGCTAAAAAACAGATTAGAGGCTGGCCATGTGAAGTTAGCCCCTGCGTCATTTTTTAACCTGAAACTTTTGACGATGGCTGCTTTAGCTGCCATTGCTTATTTTGCGATAGGCAAACTCGAGCCCGCGGTAATAGCAATATGCCTGGTTTTCGGCTACATATTACCGGATATTATCTTAAACAGAAAGATTAGGCGACGCAGAGAGGCGATTGTCAGGCTCCTGCCGGAGACTGTGGATCTTTTAGGCCTCTGCGTTGAGGCGGGGCTGGATTTTGCTACTGCGGTAAAGTGGGTCATTGATAAAACTCCGTCTAACCCTATGGTTGAGGAATTAGCATTTATTTTAGAGGAGATCAAGTGGGGCAAGCCGCGCGCGCAGGCATTAAGGGATATGTCCAAGAGGCTGCAGATTCCGGAGGTCAGCTCTTTTGTGCAAACGCTGGTGTTAGCAGAGCGCATGGGCACTCCGGTAGCCGAGGCATTTGTGATACTTTCAGAGGATACCCGCCTGCAGCGTTTCCACCGCGGAGAAAGATTTGCCATGCGGGCGCCGATAAAGATTTTGATTCCTCTGGTTTTTTGCATCCTGCCGGTGATTGCGATTGTAATCGGCGGGCCGATACTCCTGCAGTTTATGCAGAAGAGGCTTTTTTAAGGAAGAGAGATATGAAAACAAAAAAAGGTATCCCGAACAAAGGCCAGACCGTGATGGAGTACGTAATTATCTTCTCGGTCATATTGGCTGCCATTTTTAGCACCGGGATTATTGACCGCGTGCGCGATACCTTTAAGCTTTATCTTTCAAAAGCGACAAGCCAGATAGCTACTGATAGATAAGAGGAGAGTTTGTAATGTTGAAATTTCTCTGTAATAGGCGGGCGCAAAACTTCCTGGAATACACGATGCTGGTAGTAGTTATTGCCTTGGCAGTAATCGCCATGCAGCAGTATATCCAGCGCTCAATGAATGCGCGCTTAAAGCAGGTGCAGGTGGAGTTGGATGAATCCAAAAGATAGGCGAGGCAAGATATGAATAGTAGAGCCCAGACCTCATTTGAATATATGGTGATGATAGCCCTGCTGGTGGCTGCGCTGGCAGCGATGACGGTATATGTCAAAAGGGGCTTGCAGGGGCGCATGAGAGGAGCTGCGGATCAGTTAAGTTCAGAGGCAACGTATGTGCCCGGAGGCACCAGCGCGCTTACTACTACTAACCGGATAATTGAGGAGAAAACTCATACGCGCATTGACAGGACAGATCCCGATAACAGTAAGAGTATTACGGATGCCACGGCGCATATTGAACAGTCAACAAGCAGGCAGGAAGAAACGCAGGGCCCGGGAGGTAAATAAATGTATCGCGGAAGATTTCAAAATCGGATTGCCAATTCCGTAACAGAATATGCCATAATTCTGGTATTAATTTCTTTGGTCTTTATGGCGATGAATACATATATAAAACGCGGTTTTCAGGGAAAGATAAAGGAGCTGACAGATAATTTTATCTCTAAAGAGCAGGCAGGAGAGGCTGATCCTACGATGATCGCTACCAGTACTGCAAAGTCAACAGCCGATGGTTCAGTAACCAGGGAGATTTTAGTTGGCGGAGGGACAAGGACAACGGTTTCTGACAAAAGCATTGTGGATGTGACCAGAAACGTTATTACGCAGGTCAATCCGAACACTACTCCTTTTACTCCTGCAGATGCAGGTTATGTAGAACCTGCTCAACCGCAAAGTAAATGAGGGGCGAATACGGCGAATCCGGAGTGAAAAAATGAAGAGCCATAGCAGGACAAAAGAAAAAGGACAGGCGCTAATTGAGCTGGCGGTTTTCGGCAGCATCATACTGATAGTTTTCGGCATCCTGTTGTCTTTTATCCAGCAGTTCAATAACCAGCAATACGCAGCTATGGAAACTTTCCGGCGCGCCCTGGAAAAAGCTAATACTTATCAGGGGAAAACTTCAGAAGGCGCAGGAGCTTCAGTACAATTTATCATGTCTCAAAATAGAAGGCAGGCAGATTTATCAGGTGGCTTTAGAAAAGGCGCCTCTACTAGTGTCGGTTCTTCTGCTAATATTTTTTGGGCGGTTCCCAAAGTAGGAAATAATCCGGAGAGCTTAGTTGTGATGAGGATAAATGAAGACCAGAAAGTAGCCAGATACCGCGATTATGTTTCCGATAAGGATGATGAGAAAAAATCATTCCGCACCGAAGATATGGAGACTACTTCGGAATCTTCTTTTAATGAGGCGGTGAGTAAGCAGGAGAGCCCTACCGCAATCGCAACCACCAAGAGTTCCCGGGCAAAAGACACTTTACATACAATCATTCCTTACACCATCAGAAAGAAAGAAGCGGAAGATGATTACGATGATAGCAATGACCAGATACTGCAGGAAGGGACCTTCTGGGACTTAACGCAGGGCCTGTATCTGGACACAGACGGCCAATACAAATACCGCAGCGATAAAGTTGATACAGAGGTAGAGAGGGTAAAAACATGGGAGACGGAATTTTAAAAGATAAAAAAGGGCAGGCAACTCTTGAGACCGCTCTCGCCTTTATTATAATTATTTTGTTTTTAGGCGGGATAATAAAAATCTGGTTTTGGGCTAATAATCAGATTGTCCAGCGGCAGGTGCGTTTTAATGAAACAAGGGTAGCTGCCGGAACTTCCTCCGACACCTATAAATTAGAAAGCAATTGGCCGGTTTATACGCCTCCTGCATTAAAAGAAGAGGATGTATTGCTGGGCGGGAAATAAAAAGAAAGATAAAAATGTTTAGCTGTTTTCATCAAAATAAATTCCGCTACGAAAAAGGCCAGATCGCCCCCCTATTGATCCTGGTAATGGTGATTTTAATCATCATGGCCATGGCCACGGTCAACCTCTCAAAAGTTTCTACGGATAAGACTAATTCCGCTAACTCGGTAGATGCAGGCGGCTTGGCAGCCGGCTCGGTAATGGCTAATGTATTTAACGGCATTGCCGTATCAAACAGCCAGCTGGAAGCATCTTACTGGGAATTTTTTGCCTCGGTTTCAGTTGCTTTTGCTCTTGCCAACATGAATCTATCTAAAGCTTCTACAGCTGCAGCAGAAGCTTCAGCGTCCGCTGCATCTGCTGCCGGTTCAGCCTGCGGCTCTCCCTGTTCAGCGGCAAAGACAGCCAGCAAAGCCGCAAAATCAGCTACGCAGGCAGCAGCAAGCGTTAGTAAATTAATGACTGACATAAAGTCAATCCGTGTTGCTGTAATTGCCTTTACCATTGCACAGGAATACTTTTATCTAAATATAAGGAAGATGGCTGAAGAAGGCAGAGATAACGCTGTTAAGATGGGGCACCGTTTTTCTTTTATTAACGCGGGTATCTCCACAAGGCTGCCTAACGTGATTACAGAAGGCACCTCTTGGAATAAATCCAGAAAAGATTTCAGCAGGTTTATAGACGGCCTTGAGAGCGAAGAGAGCTACCAATTTGAATGGAAGGATGGACAAAACAGGCAGCATTTTGTTAAGTCAAAAGTAGAGATTGATCCTGTAGATACCTTTGCTTTGAAAGTAACGGTTTTGCCTATGCCCGCGGAAGTGGCTTTATTAACTAGAATTCTAAGTTACGCTACTATAGCCAAGACTGCTTTAGAGTCAGCGGCAAAATCTTATAGCAGTGCCGCCGGCTTATTATCTACTGCGTGTAGATGTAAAATGTGTTGCAAACCAGATAATCCCGGATGCTGCGCATGTAAGAATCTCTATTGCGCTAAAGGCGCAGCAGCGTTAAAGTCAGGCATCTCTGCAAATCAACAAGCCATTACTTCATTAAGTTCAATTCCCGGATTATTGATTGCTTCCTTAGCAGGTTTATTACCCGGCCCAACTTTGACAGATAGCAGCGGAGCCTTAGGAGCTATATGGCCTATTTGTTGGATTGAAGATGTGATACATAACCGTAAAGTAAAAGTAGATAGTTGGCAGGGGCATGGCCAGTTGGATATAGGATTTTGGCGTTTTCTCTATCCGCAGATTCATAGTTTTAGTAAAATAGATTTTACCGGCCAAGGCCAGATTCACGCTCCAGACCCAAGGCATGATGCCTCAATAATCCAAACAGATAAAATCGGCGGACAAACCGTAAATGAGGGAGAGCAGAATGCAAGCCAAGAATAAGATTAAATTAATTGTAATTATGGCTTTGATTTTTTATTCGGCAACAAACCTATTTAATCTTTTTGCGCAAGCAGGGCAGGAAATCCCGCTTCCCGCAAACACCAAGGAGCTGAATACGGAAACCAGAAGGCTCTCCGGCTCCGTATTTGACATCACTCTTTATTCAACCTCCGCCGATATCGCGCAGATAAAAAATTTTTACCGCAGCAGGCTTGCGGAACTCGGCTGGCAGGAGCAGAAGCTTTTTGATTTTAGCAATATGCCCGGAGTAAAAGTAGACGCGGCCTTAGCAAAAAATCTAAATCAAAATATAGCTTTTGAAAAAGGCAAAGAGATGCTTACTATAAGTTTTATTCCCAATAAGGGCGAAAGAGGAGAAACTGTTTTTTCGTTAGCCAAAGGCACGCTTGAGCCGGAGTCTGGTTTAACTGAAACTGATTTTGCCCCGGAGTTGTTGGCCACACCGGAAAGAGATGTGGCCCCGCTTTATCCCGGCGCCAAGTTAATTAATCTTTCTGAAAGGGCAGCCACTCAAGTAGCGGTTTATTATACTGCGGATAACATTGCCCCTGTTGCCTCTTTTTACAGAGAAAAAATGGGGGGCTATGGTTGGTCTTTGATGGGGGAGACCCCGGTTAAAGTGGTAGATACTGCGCATTGCCCTAATTGCCCGCAGGATGTAAAGGAGTCAGTTAAATCCGTAGGAGCCCTTTCTCAAGAATTGAATTTCTCTAATAAGTTTGGCGACAGATGTAAAATAGGCTTATTTCAGGTAAAGCCGGAAAAAGAGAAGGAGGCTGCTATAACTACTATAGCGGTGAACTATGAAGAAAATAAACAGTAAAGCCCAGGTATTATTAGAATACGCATTGCTGATCATTTTGGTGGTAGCTGCCTTAGTAGCTATGCGCTACTATATTATCGGCGCAGTGCAGGAGAAATACCGCCAAAGCGGAGATGTTTTTGGGGAAGGTGAGCAGTACGAAAAGGGCGTTACTAAGGTAACAAACTACAAATAAGCACAAGTTATAAATGTCCAATCAGTTTACATTCAATAGAGAAATGTCCAATTTAGAATCAAACAATGTCCAGTGTGTGAAATTCTTGATTAAACGCAAAAAATCATTTCTAACCTCTGGTAATAAGCATGAGCAAGGTAGATATTTTAAGAGAGGTGGAGCAACGCAAGCGAATTGGTAATTATTGGGTGATTTCTAAGCTAATTAGGCCTAAATTTTCACTATTTTTAGGGCAAAAGCATAAATAAGAACTTTCGCAAACTCATTTACTTACGTCAATTTTACAGGAAGAAAACGTTCCCTTTTATAAGTAAATATTTGCTTGACAAATACTTTTTATATATGTTATACTTTGATTGCACTTAGGATACAAGAATTGTAAGACGAAAAGGCAAACTCCGAGGAATCGGGGGGCGCAAAGCCACGGGTCCCAAAAACTAGGAAAACAGTAAGGATAGCCGAGCTGCCGAATACAAGAGTAAATACAGTATTTGACATCTCGGTTTTTTATTTAATGTCTTAATAATAAGTTTTAAAAAGACTTTAAGAATAAAAAAGCGATGAAAAAAAACTTCAGCAAGAAGACCACAAGAATTTGGGGGAAAGGGGGAGGTTTTATCTCTCTTTTAAACCAAGGTGGCCTTTTTTGTTTCATAGCTTTGGTTTTAACTTTCGTATTTGCATTCCAGCCTTTAGCTTTTGCCAGCGGCCGCAGCTCTGCGGGCGGAGGCGAATTAGCAGAATTTGATGTAGGCAAATGGGCATTAGGAACAGCCATCGGTATTGGCTCTTCTTGTATTGGAAGCGCGATTTCAGATAATATCCGCGGCATAAACCCTCCCGGCGGAAGTTTTGCAAATGCCTTTTCCAACTGGCAAAGCAATTACAGCATTTCTTTAGCAACAGGACAGGTGAACAGGGCATTTGGCGCGGCAGGCCAATATTATGGCTGGAATCCCAAATCAACCATTTTTATAAGTTCTATAGCTACGGGGATAGTTGGTGGCGGATTAAATCCGGGAAGTTTTGGAAATGCCGTGACAAGCACGGGTAGGGGTATGGCACTGGGTGCTATTAATGGCACTATAGAAGGAGCAATTTTAGCCGGCGCCATGAATAAAGAAGGCCAGATTCCGGCATGGGCAGGCCCGGCAGCAAACTTAGTCAGCGGTTATGCTACGAGTTTTATTGCCGGAGGCTTAACATCACAGGGGCTTAAGGAGCAAATTATTCTACCCGAAGATATAACGTACGTGTATCCAGCAGAAATACTAGGGGAAGCTCCTCTTCCAGCGAAGCCTTTTTATGCATTACGAAATGCCGATGGCACAACAGCGTTTCAATCGGTAAATTTTGATAGTGAAAAAGGATTTATTGCGAAGGTCCCTGTTTCTAATTTCAGCTTCAGCAATAATTTTAACTCCGGGGAAGCATTTAAGAGCGCGGGCATAAGCATGATCAAGAGTTTGCCTGCTACGATGGTCAACGTAGGCGTAAATTACATGACTCAAGATATGAAAGCTCAAAATGCCTATATAGTCAAGCAGGCATTTAGCGGTTTAGATCCTATTGTAAATGCAGTCTCGAACGCAAAATTCAGCAAGATTTTAGGCGACGGGATGTATCAGCCGATAAATAGAAACTATACAACTTCATCTTATGTGCAGCAGCCGGTTGCGCAACAGAATTATACTCTGCCGTTGGGAACAGATTACACCAACTATAATAAACCATAATGGACGAGAGAGCCGTACCACAGATTATTGGAGAAGTAAAGAAAGCGCCCTTCAAGTCAAGCTTTAAGGCTTGGTTGAGAGTGGTGGCGTTTATTGTGGTGGCTGTTTTTTTACCTGAACAGGTGGCGCAGGCAGTTGAATACGACTGGCGCGTGCTTTGGCAGAAACCGGCAATCGGAACATTCACCCCGCCTTATTTAAAAGATATCCGCACAGTTGATATACCGCAAACCGTCAGAAACATTTTAAAAGATATTGCCGGCAAGCCCATTACCGCTATTCAGGTTTCACCAACCCAGACCATAAAATTAGAAAAACCATTAAATATTTCCGCGGCAAGAATTGATGAACTTTACAACTGGTTAAAAGGAAAACCCTGCGGAACAAAAGCGCTTTATGATTATTTGGGCTTTAAGGGAGTACAGCTTCAGGAGCAGGATATAGCGGTTATGGCATTGACCGTGGATATCCTTAATGATGTGGTTAAACCCGAAGGCAATCCCAGCGTAATCAAAAACTCATTATATGCACTTTCTAAGGCCTCGGAATTCTTTGGGCAAAAGCTTTATCCGGTTAAGATGCAGGAGCTGGAGGGAACAGTTCCTTTTATCGCGCATTTAAACGGCGATCACTACGTATTAGTTACCAAGATTGCCGCAGAAAAAGTTTATTTAAGCAGCAACCATAAGGAAGCGGTTTTGTCCAAACAGGAATTTCTTAGCGAGTTCAGCGGTTATGCTTTAGTAGAAAAAGCCGAAAAGAGCGCATTAATTGCCGATAATGAAGCAATGAAGGTGATGGGTGCGGCAGACGATGACTTCTTTGACAGTTCGAGCTATAGCTATAATTGGAGTTTTGACGATACGCCGAGCTACACTCCTCCGACAACATCTTCAGTTCAGATGCCGTCTTTTAATCTTTCTGACGCAGCATCATACAACCCAGCTAGCTATACTCAAAACTATAATTTTACGCCTCAATACACAGCGCCCGCGGCTTCGACCTATACCTATCAAACAACTAACTATTCTCAAAATTACTACACGGCTCCGACCAATTATTCATACACATCGGTTCAGATGCCGTCTTTTAATCTTTCTGACGCAGCGTCATACACCCCAACCAACTATACTCAATATAATCCAAGCTATAATTTTACGCCTCAATACACTGCGCCTACGGCTTCGACCTATACCTCTCAAGCCAGTAACTATTCTCAAAATTATTACACGCCTGCGACAAATTATTCATACACGCCGGTTCAAATGCCGTCTTTTAATCTTAATCCTTGGTCTAGCGCAACGGTAGCAGCTCCGAAGGTATACACTCAAACGCAATTAAGTAATTCATTTTTAGATAACGTTGCATATAGGGCAAGAAAAGCAATAGCAATTGTAACTTTAGGAGTAGTGCCGCTTAGTAATGAGCAGGCCGTAAGATATCAGAATAATAATGGGAATGTTCCGTATGTGTTTAGGCCATGGTTTAGTTCTGACCAAGGTTTGTCAACTTTGAAGCAGGGCGCAAATTTTGGCTCGACATTATCCGGCTACCTTACTAATGACGTGCTGCATCCCAACGCAGATTTTGCAAAGATAGCTCAACTAAATAAAGGATTCGAAGGAAAAGATTGGGCTGGTAGGCAAGATTATATCAACTTGCACAAAGATGAATACTTAAAAGCCGGAGCCATCTCAATATTCAATGGGCTTAATGAAGCGACAATAGATACTGCAGTAAAAGCAAATGATCCGGCTGTGTTTTATTATAAAAATTACGGAGTTAACGATTCATTAGCAGGGTTTAGAACAGGATATAATTCTCAAGCATTCAAGGGGCTAACTGACTGGAACAATTCGCAAGCCAATATCACAGCCTGGAAAGACTTTAAGAAGAACAACGATATTTATTATGTTAATCCCGCGAACCAATCTTTCAAGGTAGCAGAGTTTAAGGATTATTCTTTTATATTTAATCAAGCTAACAGCGGGCTGCCCGTTGTTTCTAATTTTACCGGCAAGGTTAGCGGTATATCAATGAAATTAGATGGCCAACAGGGATTTACATATTCTCCTTTTAATACTTTTCATACGGCTAGCGGTACCATAAAAACAACCTTTAATGGTGCCGAACAAATAGTTAACATAAGCAACGCTGCTATGCGCTATGGCTTTGACCAGAAAGGCGTATTGAATGGCCAGAACGCTATCGTAATTTTAGGGCGAGGCAAGGCCTTCGAAATTTTGTCGGGTACAAGTGGCAACGGCGACCCCTTGAGATTTAATTCTTCCGCAAATTATAAATTAAATCGCACTGCCGATATAAATGTAGCTGAATTAGATAGTAATTTTAAAAACGGTAATTTGCAATGGGTATTGCCGGCAGTTGATTTAACTAAAGCTACCAGTAGCAGAAATTACGAGTATAAAGATGTTATAGCCAGTAACAACTTTGGGGTAGGCGCAAGAGGGACGTTCGGAGATACTGTTACTCTCCAGAACCCCATGCAAATTTACGGCGGTAGATTTTTTAACGGCGGATTTAAAGTCGGCCAAACAGGGGTTGAGTGGGCCAGCGGCACCCATCAATGGGTGTTTGATAATTTCTTCAAGAATCCCGTTAACATGACATTAGCCAATGGAACTCTCTATACTGCCAAAGGTAAACTGGAAGCAGACGTCATACAAACCTTTAACGGCAAGGACTGGGCATTAAATACAGGCCTTATCAATAATTGGAAAGGCGCCCAAGACAATTATATCGAATCTTCCAGCAAGTTAAACAATACCGTCTTAAACAAAACTCTCTCCGGTTTTGATAAATTTAATCTTGCCACTACTTACAAAGATACGCTTGGCAAAGATGGCAGCATAATTAAAACCGAACAGCAGCAAGTAATCCAAGCCCTTTTTGCAAAAGGCGGATTCATTGGTATAAATGATATTGCTGCCGGCAGCGGAACTAGCTCCCGCTTCCCGCTTAACCCGACTCAAGTTACAGCTTCTCCTTCAGGCAGCAATTATGTTCAAGCGCTTGATGTCCTGCCGAATGGCAAGCTCGCCATAGATCTGGATACCGAACACGCTACCATCAATCCACAGGTTAATCTTACCAACGCAAAAGTAGTCTTCTCCGGCACCAACACTGAAAAGAATACTCCTGATTCCTATATAGCTATCGGTAATGGCAGGTATATGGGCAATGGCGCAGGTATGTTGCCGACAGAGGATGGAAGAGGGACATTTACGGCTGGCACCATGCAGCTTTCTTCCCAAGAGCTAAAATTATCAGACGGCACAGTATTAAAGCGTGTGGAAGAATATAAAACCATAGTAGACAACAATGGGCAAGAGCAGGTTTTGTCCGGTACAAAATTCAATGATTTAAAAGGCACAACTTATGAAGCGCAGCAGGATGGGCAGTTCAAAATAATAAATGGTATCATAGAAGGTCCTAAACAGATTACTCTTTCCGATGGAAGGCCGTTAACAGCAGAGGCTCCTTATAAAATTACTATTAAAGACGGAAAAGAGCTTCTCGAAGTCGGCGCTAAGTTTAAGGCTAAAGACGGAACAATCTTTGAGGCGCAGGCAGACGGATCATTTAAGCAGATGGTAAACGTAGTCAAAAAAGAAGCCCCATTGCCGACTGAACGCCAAATAACTACCCAACAAATTAAACAGCAAATCGAACAGGCTTCAGCTCAACTTCAGAAAGAATATAAACAGGTCATGGAAAAACCATGGAGCCAGCTAAGCGCCAAAGAAGCAGATCTGGCCAATTTAAAAGCTAACAGCGCGATTAGGCAATTAGGGTTCTTGAAGGAAGCCAAACAATTGCTCAATCAGGGAGATTTGCGCGGCGCCGTAGGAAAATTAGATAGCGCCAATGATTATGCATTAGCAAAATGGTTGGTTGAAAAGGGGCTTGCGCTTTCTACTCATAATGAAGCGCTGTCTATTAAAAACTATATGCAACAGGCCGGTGTGCGTGAAGGTGACATTGTAGCTTTGGGCAAATTGCTTAATGATAATAAACATGCCCGTCTTTCCGCCTACGCTATTCCCGGAATGTTAGAAAAAACTCAAGCCTATCTGACAGAATATAAAAACCAGAGCTGGGCTGGAAGAATAGGAGTCTTAGATGGCGTTCTTGATAATCCAAATACTAATCTTGCGTGGGCAACGGCGAAAGGGGAGTTGATTGCGGGTAAGGAAGTTGTGGTTAAGCCAGTTGTTAGAGGGACAAGGGATGCTGTAGGCGGCTTGATTACCCTTATAGCTTATGGCGGGACATTAGGCAATAAGGACGCATTAGATTTTATGGCGAAATACGCTATAGAATATGGCCATGAGTCAGGATGGGGAACCAATATGAAGCCTATGGGGAATAAGGCTTTTGACCTTGGCGTGGCTTTGGA
>JAZDPH010000002.1:0-8554 GCA_043797735.1 Candidatus Omnitrophota bacterium
AGGGGGTATAATTTTAGGAAAGAAGGGCGGGGTGAAGTATATTGACGAGTTCCGCAATAAAAAATTAGTAAAAGAGGCAGCCGCGAAAATCGCGGCAATAGCCCCGAAGAGCAAAATAAATTTTATGGAGGTCTGCGGCACCCATACCCAGAGTTTCTTCAGGTTCGGCCTGCGCAGGCTCCTGCCGGATAACCTGAAGTTAATCGCCGGGCCGGGCTGCCCGGTATGCGTCAGCAGCCAGGAATATATTGATAACGCTATTGCCTTGAGCGGGGATAAAGAAAATATTATCTTAACCTTCGGGGATATGCTGCGTATCCCGGGAACTCGCTCCAGCCTTGAAAGGGAGCGCGCCAGATTCGGCAATGTGCGCGTAGTTTATTCGGCGATGGATGCTCTTACGCTGGCCTTGGCCTCTCCCGATAAGAAATTTATATTCCTGGCGGCGGGTTTTGAAACTACTGCCCCGACAATCGCCGTAACTATTATCACTGCCAGGAAGATGAAGTTAAAGAACCTGTTTTTCTTTTGCGCCTTGAAATTAATTCCTCCGGTAATGGATTACCTGCTAAAGGGCGGGGAGTTAAACCTGCAGGGGTTTTTATGCCCGGGGCATGTCTCGGCAATAATCGGGGCCAGGCCCTATGAACAGATAGCTAAGAAATACCGGATCAACTGCTGTGTTACCGGCTTTGAGCCCCTGGATATGCTGGAGGGAATTTATCTGTTGTTGAACCAGCTTAGCAGAAACAGGCGGCCTTGCGTGTTAAACCAGTATACGCGCGTGGTTACAAAAGACGGGAATAAATTAGCCCTCAGGATTATGAAGGAGGTTTTTGATACCTGCGGCGCCGACTGGCGTGGTTTCGGCAATGTCCCCGCCAGCGGGCTAAAGATCAGAAAAGAATTCTCGCAATTTGATGCCGAGAGGGCGTTTGTTCTTAAGCGGCGGCCGGCTCAGGCGGGCAGGCGGCAAAGCAGCTGCCGTTGCGGCGATATCTTAAAGGGGCTTATTTCTCCGCGAGAGTGTCCGCTTTTTTTAAAATCCTGCCGGCCGGAAGAACCCATAGGCCCGTGCATGGTTTCAAGCGAAGGAGCGTGCAATGTCTATTATAAATACCGATAAGATAAATCAAAAATCCAAAATCAAAAATCCAAAACTGAGATTGCTTCGCCCCTTCGGGGCTCGCAATGACAGGAGAAAGAATCTCTTTGGCCTTCTCGTAATGGCTTTTTTGCTCTCCAGCTGTGCGCAGAAGAACGGCATAAACTGCGCCCGGGAATATGCCCGTCAGGCAGAAGGCCAATACCAGCGCGCGCTCAAGGAATATAAGGAGTTAATCTCCAAAGGCAATGAGCCGGATAAATTATATTTGCGGCTTGGCCAATTATATTACAGCCACGGGGAGTTTGAAGAGGCGATAGAGGCCTTCAAAGAATCCGCTGACCCGCAGGCAAAGAAGTTTCTGGCTGTCGCATATTACCGGACGGGCAATTTTACCGACGCGCTGGAGGCTTTTAACAGGAATGAGATTGATGATGAGGAGTACCTGTATTATTACGCCCTAACCTGCGAGAAACTGAACCTATTTGAGCAGGCCCTGGAGGCATATACAAAGATTAAGAAGGACAAGAGGTTTGTTTCTTTAGCCGGCGGGCATATTGAGGCTATCCAAAGGCAAGCCGGAGGCATCCGCCACATAAAAGACCTTGCGCCCCAAATAAGCAGGATTATATCCGCCGCCCCAAGCGCGCAAAATTATCCTCAGGCCGGGGCGCTTGTTTTATCCTGCGACGAGAGCATTGAGGTCACCAGCGAAGGCACGCAGGAAGTCTCCCTGCACTACCTGATTAAGATCCTTAATCAGCGGGGCAAGGAGGATTTCTCAGAGGCAAAGATAGATTATGACTCCACTTATGAAAAGGTGGAGCTGGAGTATGCCCGCACCATTAAGCCCGACGGGCAAGTTGCGCAGGTCGGGACGCGGCACATCCGCAACGTATCAAAATACATGAATTTCCCGCTTTACAGCAATGCCCGCCTTTTTATAATTTCCTTCCCGGAGGTGGTGGAGGGCTCAATTATAGAATACAAACTAAAAGTTTACCGCAGCCAGCTGCTTAATAAGAAAGACGTTGTCATCGCCTATCCCCTGCAGTCATCGGAACCGGTTCTGGCGGCCGGTTTCAGGGTCAGCCTTCCTCAAGAGAGGAAGCTCAACATAAGAATTATCAATGAGAAATACAATGACTTTGCGGCACCGGTTGCCCCGCATATCCAAGAAAACGACAGCCGGATTATTTACAGCTGGCAATTCAAGGATATCCCGCAGATAATCCCTGAATCAAATATGCCGGCAAGCGTAGAGATTAACCCCACCATACTTTTATCCACATTTAACCACTGGCAGGAAATCTACGATTGGTGGTGGGCATTAGCCAGGGATAAGATAAAGGCAGATAAGGATATCAGAAATAAAACGGAGGAGTTAACCAAGGATAAGGCCTCTGCCGAAGAAAAAATAAGGGCAATTTATAATTTCTGCGCGCAAAAGATCCGTTATGTAGCGGTGGAGTACGGACAGGCCGGATACCAGCCGCACCCGGCCGAACTTATTTTCAAAAATAAGTACGGCGACTGCAAGGACCAAGCCATACTTCTGGTTACGATGCTGCGGGAGGCCGGAATCAAAAGCTGGCCGGTGCTTATCGCTACGAGGGAATATTATAATTTGCGCCCGGAGTTTCCCAGCGTGCTTTTTAATCATTGCATAGCCGCGCTGGAACTTGAGGGAAAGACTATTTTTCTTGACCCGACCGCAGAAACCTGCTCTTTCGGCGACCTGCCCGCAGGCGACCAACAGAGGCGGGTATTGTTATTTAAAGAGGGCGGCTATACAATAGAAGAGATACCGCTATATCCGGCCGAGCATAATTTCCTGAAGCAGGCCCTGAATATTAAGGTAAACAGCAATGAAGGCATTGCGGCAGGAAGAGAAGTCTTTACCCGCGGCTTCTATGACCAGGCCCAGCGCTACTGGCTGTCATATACCCAGCCCGAATTAATACGGGAGGCGCTGAAGGAAAAAATACAGGATGTCTCTATCGGCGCAAAATTGTTAAAATATGATATTGAGAATCTTGATGACCTGAATAAGCCCGTGGCGCTGCGTTATGATTTTGAAGGGCCGGAATACTTTATCAATGCCGGGGTTTTAAGGATAATGCCGCAGTTAGCCGGCGTGGATACCTCTCTGACGGCCAAGGACAAGAGGAGTTACGCCATTGACTTTAGTTTATTAGAAAGCAAAGAAAACACCTTTACCATTGAAATTCCCGCTAATTTTGTTATAAAATATATACCCGAGAGCGTAAGCGAGGACAGCCTCTGGATGAAGCTGGAGTTTGAGTATAATCACAGCGGCAATCAGATATCGTTTAGGCAGAAGAGCGCATTAAAGAAGAGGCAGGTTTCAGAAGATGAATATGCGGAATTTAAGGGTTTTTTAGAAGGCGTTGCCAAAAGGATTAAGCAGAGAATTATATTGGAAAGAAAACAATAATTATGCCTAGAGGAAAGTCAGAGCGCGAACGCAGGAAATATATCCGGCTGGATTCGGCCTTTCCGGTGCAGTTTCAGATCCTGGCTGCGGATAGGGAGCGTTCCTTATCCGGATGCCTGCAGGGCTTTACCAATAACGTCGGCAAAGGCGGTATTTGCCTGGCGGTGAATAATTTAACCCCGGCATTAGCCGAGATAGTGAAGGAGCGTAAGGCTGTTTTTGCCCTGGACATACAGATGCCCCTGGCGGCCAAGGCGGTCAAGGCAACGGCCAAAGCGGCCTGGATAGAGGCGGTCCCGGCCTGCCCCAGCAGTTACCTTATCGGTTTAAGTTACGAAAATATCGACCCGGTTGCAAACAGCAGGTTGATCCGTTATGCCCGGAGCAAGAAGTTGATGATACCGGTATTGCTGGGGATAATTATTATTTTCGCTCTGGGCTTCGGGCTGAATAGTTACATCAGCGCAAAGTTAATCAAAGGCAACAAGGCGCTGGTTGCTCAACTGGTGGCTATGGTGCAGAGATCCAGCATTGCCAAACAAAAAGTAAAGGCGATAAACAAGGAAAGAGAAGACCTCCAGGTAAGCCTTAAGGCCGTCCAACTGCAGATACGCGTAGCAGAGGAGGAAGGCATAAGGTCCGCTAATAATAAAAAGGAGTTAGCGCCCCTGCTTGAAAAACTAAACCAAGAGAAGGAGTCTTTGCAGGAGAGGCTGATTACTATTCAGGGCCAGGAGACGGTGATTACCGAGGACCTCTTGCAGTTGGATAAGATAAAGACTACCTTGGAAGAGGCTAATTTAGAAAAGATGTATAAGTGGCTGAAACGGCGCCAGAACCCGCGCACCGGCTTACTGGTAAGTATCGATGGTAAGCAGGATGCGCAGAATCAGGCCCTTACTTATGAGCAGGCCCTGGCAGTCCAGGCCTACACTCATTTTTCTGACTTTGAGCGGGCGCGTAAGGTCCTTAATTTTTTCAAAAAACGGGCCCAGAAGTTAGGCGGCCTGTACCAGGATGTCTATTATGTCAATACCGGCAGGCCGATAGGAAAAGTTCGGCAAACCGGGCCGAACATTGCCTTAGCCATAGCCGCAGCGCACTATACGGATAAAACAGGCGACCAGCGTTACCTGATTATAGCCGAGGAGATTGCGGAAAAGATTATGCATTTACAGAGCCAGGATAAAGAAGGAGGCATTCCTTCCAGAGAGGCAGTAGCGCATTATTCTGCCAAAGACAACCTGGATGCTTACGCATTATTTACTATGTTATATAAGATCACCCGGCAGCGGCAATACCAGGAGGCATGCACAAAGACATGGAATTGGCTGCTTAAATATATCTATGAAAAAAACGGGATTCAGCCGCAGGATCCGGAAGCCAATATTGCCAGCGATACTTCCGCCTGGGCAATTGCGGCTGTTGGCCCGGAAAAATTGGAGGAGTCCGGCATTAATCCGGACAGGGTTATAGAATTTGCCGAAAACACCTGTAACGTTAAAACTTGTTATATGCGGCCGGAGGGCCAGAGCGTTGAGGTAAAAGGATTTGATTTCTCTCCGCGCAAAGATGCGGCTGACAACGGCAGTATTTCTTCTGAGCGGACTGCGCAAATGGTTATAGCCTTTAAGATAGTATCTGATTTTTACTATCAAAAGGGGATGGTGGCGAAGGCGCGCGCCTATGCCTCAAAGATTAATGAATATTTGGCCACATTGGATAATATGGTTATCTCCAGCCCCTCTGTTTATGGGCAGGGGGCCAGCTGCCTGCCTTATTCCAGCGAAGACGCCTGGGATACCTGCGGGGACAACAAGATACTCAGGAGTAATTCCGTAGGAAGCCTGGCCGGCACGGTGTATGTGCTTTTTGCCTACTATAACTATAATCCCCTGAAGCTATAGAGTTGAAAAACAGGTTTTATTTAATATATAGGAAGTTATATAACCGTTTCGGGCCGCAATATTGGTGGCCGGCAGATAACGCTTTGGAGGTTATGCTGGGGGCGGTGCTCACCCAGAATACCAGCTGGGCCAACGTAGAGCAGGCGATAGCCAACCTTAAGAAAAAAAGATTATTGAAATTCGAGAGGCTCCTCTGCCTGCCGCAGGGGCGGCTTTCTTTGCTGATACGCCCTGCCGGTTACTATAACGTCAAGGCAAAGCGGCTGATGAATTTTTTAAAATTCTTAGACGCATCCTGCCGCGGCAACATTAAAAAGATGCGCCGCGGCAAGGCCGGGGATTTACGCCGTAAGCTTCTTGAGGTAAACGGCATAGGCCCGGAGACGGCGGATTCAATATTGCTCTATGCCTTAGAGAAGCCTGTTTTTGTCGTTGATGCCTATACTAAAAGGATATTTTCAAGGCACGGCTTTATTAAGCCGGGCGCAGATTACCACCAGGTGCAGGGGCTTTTTATGCGCGGCCTAAAGAAAGATGTGTGGTTATTCAATGAGTACCATGCGCTTTTAGTCCGCCTGGGCAAGGAGTTTTGCCTGAAGAATAAGCCTAAATGCAGCCTCTGCCCCTTGAATTCATCCGAATTTTACCTAGGGGATAATTAAAACAAAAGGAGCGCTATGCGCAATCTATTATTGGCCTTCGTTTTTGTTTTTTTCCTGGCCTCGGCCTCTTGCGGGGCCCCCTGTTACGGCACGAAGATGCCCGCAAGGAATAAGATTTTTGCCGGCGCTCAGTATTATAATATCTTTAAGAGGTACCTTGAGGGCAGCGATAACGGAAAAATGAGCAGCCAGCAGGAATTCGTGCTGCTTTCATACGGGATTTTTGACTGGCTCTCTATCGACCTGAAAGGAGGCGCCGGAGACATAAAACAGCAGTTTCCGGGGCGTGACAGGCTTAATTATTCCGAGTTTCTCGGAGGCGGCTACGGGTTTCGCCTGAGGGCTTACGAGAAAGAAAAGATAAAGGCAGCTTTTGGTTTTCAGCATATCAGCATACATCCTAAGATCCTGCATCCGGCCGGCCAAAAAAATAAAGCGGTGCTGGATGACTGGCAGTTATCCGCGCTTGTTTCGTATGATTTCAAAAAAATAACCCCTTACCTGGGGGGCAGGTGGTCAAGGGCCGATTATATTCACTGGGTGGACGGAGAAAGAAGCAGGGTAAAGTCTGAACTTGATAAAAGCTTCGGTTTTATCTACGGCTGCGACATAGCGCTTACAGAAAGAATGTGGCTTAATCTTGAAGGGCAGGCCTTTGACAGCGACGCCTTTGCCTTGAGCCTTAATTACTCCTTCTAAAATATGATTAATAAAAAGCGCCTAATCAGGCTTACCCGGAAGCTAGTCAGGATAAATTCCGAGAATCCTCCCGGCAGCGAAAAAAAGATTGCGGAGTTCTTAAAGCGCTATTTACAAAATTTAGGCATAAGGGTCAAAATTTATGAATTTAAAAAAGGGCGCTCTAATCTCCTGGCATACCTAAATTGTCCCGGCGGGAAAAAATCCCTGCTGGTCACCCCGCATTTGGATACTGTGCCGGCGGGGAGAAACTGGAGCGTTGGCTCATTTTCGGCCGCGGTAAAAGGGGACAGGATTTACGGATTAGGGGCCACCGACTGCAAGGGAAATGCAGCAGCCGCTGTGGAGGCGCTTAATTCCATTATTGAAGAAAAAAAAGTTTTAGAGTATAATTTAATCTTTGCCGCCACCGCGGATGAAGAGTGCGGCTCTCTCCTGGGCCTCGTCCCTCTTTTGAAAAAAGGCATTTTGCATCCGGATGCGGCTATAGTGCTGGATACGGATGATTTCAATATCATCGTAGCGCAGAAGGGCCTGCTGCATATTAAGGTAAGGATAGAGGGGAAGCGGGCGCACGGCGCTTATCCCTGGAGGGGGGCTAATGCCATAGATAAGGCGGTAGATATAATCCGCCAGATAAGGGCGAATAAATTTTCTTACAGAAAAAATAAATACCTAAGAGCCCCGACGGTAAATACCGGGACTATCCACGGAGGGGATAAGGTTAATATTGTAGCCGACTGGTGCGAGTTTGAGCTTGATTTTCGATTTCTGCCCGGGATGCCGGCGGAGAGAATCTTAAAGCAGGTAAAGGGTATTATCCGCGAGCATACAAAAAATTACCGCCTGGATTTAGAGGCCCTGCAGCGGCCCTACAGCATAAGCCCGGCGCATCCTCTGGTATTGCATCTAGCGGATGCGATGAGAAAATTAAAGATAGAGCCGGTCCTTACAGGCTCGGAGGGCGCGACGACGATCACTTTTTTGCAAGATGCGGGCATTCCGGCAATAGCTACGGGTTTTGGTTCGGCCCAATGCGCCCATGCTTCGGATGAATATGTAAGTATCGCGCGGCTCTATAAAGGCGCGCAGGTTTTAGAGAAGTTTTTAGCCGATTATAAATTTAATTAAATGAGGGATGTGCATGATTGGGTTACGGTATTCGGTTAAGACAATTTTTAGCCGTAACCATAACCAACAACCGAAACGGGCATCGTAACCCTAGCCGTCAGACGCAAGGCCTGAAGGAGTTATGCACACTGCTTAATTAAATAACAAGGAGAGTATATGGAAGGAATAAAGATTAACAAAAGGCCGAAATTACGCAGGCCATATTTTATTGTTGCCTGGCCGGGGATGGGGAATGTGGCTTTCCGGGCGGCCAAATACCTGGTGCAGGATTTAAAGGCGCAGGAGTTCGCGGAATTACTGGCGCAGGAGTTCTTTTATCTGACCGGCAGCGTTATAGAGAATGGGGTTTTAAGCAGGCCGGAGCTGCCGGAGGGCAAATTCTATTATTGGAAGAACCCGCAGGCCGGCAGGGATATTATAATTTTTATCAGTAATGCCCAGCCGGATTTAGCCAAGGCCGAAGAGTATTCTCAGAAAATTATCCACCTGGCTAAGATGTTTAAAGCAGAGATGGTAGTTAGCTTTGCCTCAATGCCGCAGCCTGTTGACCATGCCCATGAGGCGGGTGTCTGGTTTGCCTCAACCTCGGCAG
>JAZDPH010000038.1:0-21007 GCA_043797735.1 Candidatus Omnitrophota bacterium
ATTCATTTTTAGGCCTCCTTTTGGTACCTTTATTATACCAAAAGGCTTATAAATTTCAACTAAATTGTCGACGAGAAAAAACTATTTCTCCGACGATAATAAACTAAGGGAAGGGGATAATTGGCGCACAGCCTCTTAAACGTCCCCTACCCTGTGGATAACTCAAAAACAGTTTCTGCTTTGGAATGGAAACAGTTGGGTATTAGTATTTGAGTATTTGTTCTTTTACTTCGTTGGGTCGCTAACTCTGCCTACAAACAGAATATTACCTGTATCTCTGTCTTGAATTATGAATATAAATGGATGGTCTGCCTTAAATATCTTTATCGGTTTCGGCAACATAGACAGTCCTTCCGTCATTACTACGGCTGTTGCTGCAGCGGCTTCAGTGCCTTCTTCATTTACTTCTACAAAAGCCTGGTGGATTACCTGATCGATATTCAATCGTTTATTACCAGTCATTCCTGAAAAATCCGCTTCCCCCCCGAAATCAATACCTAGGCTAAAGGCAGTTGGCATTCCCATACTTTTAAGGTCTTGCGCCATAAAATACTTGGTTTCAAACTTAAACTTGGGCAAATAAACATTAACTTCTTCATTCTTAAGGAGCTTCTTCCATTCGGATAACTTTTCGGAATTTAGAGATTCTTCCATAGCTTTTAAATCATCTTCTTTTGGAAGCAGGATAAGCATAGAGAGATCGTTTCCTTCGTAAGGTAACTCCAAAATTTGAAGCTTATCTGTTTCGGCATAATTAAAATTTGCTTCTTCACCAGTCAAGCGCATCATCTGCGTCTTAATTTTATTACCTGGGCTAACCCTAAAATCTTCTTCTTTAGTATCTTTCTTATCGAACTGTTTAAGCCAAAAACCTTTAAAATAAATTGCATTTGTAAGAACCAAGCGGGTTAATGAATTAAGAATACCGCGAGGAATTAGATCTTTTATTTTGTTATTTGTCTGCTCTTCTACCCAGCTGTTTATTGTCAAGCGGGATTTCTCAGTTTCATTAATAAAATCTAAATTTGTTGTTTTTCCGCCGTAATATTTGCCTACTAGATTAAAATAATCCTCCAGAAACTTATAATCTTCTTGAGCCCATAAGGCATTGGCTATGCTAAGCTTATATTTTTTATCCTTTTTATTGATTTGTTGATATATCTTCAAGAAAGAATCTCTGCGCCTAGAGGCATCTTGGGGAAAATGAAATACTGCCTGCATCTCCTCTGCGGTTTTCCCTCTAGCCCCTTCATATGTCATAGCTAAAGCAGAAGAAATGCTATAGGGAGAATAAAAAATATTACCATCTTTTGATTTGTATTTGGAATAAAGGTCAAAGGCAAATTGATTATTGGCATTTACAACGCTGTTACTTTTCTGGGCAAATACAATAGAGAACAAGAATAATAAACCTGGTACCAATAGGGCTAAGCTAGCAAATAGACTTTTCTTCATCCTTCCTCCTTTTCTGGCCTAGAGGGACGCTCCTTTTATTCCTAAGCCCACTTTCCTGATTGGCTCAAAAACAGTTTCTGCTTTGGAATGGAAACTTAAATAAAAATAGAAACGTCCCCTTTATTGGATAAAATTACAATAGATCTAATAAGGCTCATCTTATCTAAAATTCAGCGTACTTCTATTTTTCAAAAATTAGAAGCAACCACTATTTTGTTTACAAGTATTCTTGCTTCTTGTTCCATTGGTGCTTGAGGATACCCATTAGTTATACATTCTTGTAAATACTTTTGCAAAAATTGATCTATGCCTCCTAATCTCTCATATTGAGCAACATGGACTAATTCATGAACAACTATTTTTCTATCATTCCAAAAGTCTTCTCTTATAAAAACTCCATATCGTAAAGTAAGACCTGTCGTATTTGTTGTAATTAAACTCAAAGTCTGAGCTGCTCTCTTTAAAGATAGTTCGCTTGGCAAAGGGATTTGATTCACCTTAAGCAGCCTTACTTTTTCTGGATTAACAACTGAAACTAACCTAGCATCGGCTAGTTGAAATAATGCAAGCTGAACACCATTTTCTAAGATATAATTTTCTTGCTGTTCTACCCACGCGACTGCTAAAGGAAACAATTGAGCAAATTCTTGAGGAGTTATCATTTTTCTCCTATAGAAACTCGGGAGCGTTTTTCTCTTGGCTCTTTAACTACGCTCCCGAAACAGCGTTGGTAGCGGGGGGCGAGGGTTGCTTCTCGCAGCATGTACGAAAATTTGAGCGGGCATGGTGTCCGAGCGAAAGCGAGGACGAGCGAAAATTTTAGCCAAGCGAGAAAATCCACGCTGGGGATTTTCTCGCGGTGATGCGAGAAGTAAGCCTCGACCCCCGCTGCTTGAGCAAGGAGCAAACCCCGCAGCGAAATAGGTTGAGATTGCTTCGCCCGCCACAAAGCTTGGCGGGCCCGCAATGACTAAAGGGTTGAGTTCGCAATTACGCGGATGGTTACTCGATTTTCTCCATCGGCTGGCCGCAGCAGACCAGCTCCCCGCCGCCTGCTTTTGTTACCGTAACCTCATTGCCGCAGACATTACACCTGTAGTTCTCGCCCGCTTTTTCTACCGCCATGTTTATCCTCCTATAGAAAGGGATGTTTTCCTGTTATGTTCCGCTTAATTGACGATTAAGCTCCTTGACTAAATTGCTCTTAAAATCCCGGATGATAACCTGCTGGTCTCGAGGCAGGAATACGGACAGTTCGGCGGAGAAATCAATTTTTTCAGAGATTTTTATAATCTCGTCCCTCTTTTCATTCAACCGCGCCTTCTGCCCCGCAGAAAGAATCCCTTTTCTCATAATAAAATACAGGTCGTAGAAATCACGGGCCTTCCCGCGATGCAAGAGCGCATCAAATATCTTCTCATCAATCAATAATTCCTGAGGAAGGTGGAAGATGTTATAGGTTGAAACGAAATCGTTTGCTACGCTGTCTATTTCTCCTTTAATATCACGGCCGTTGCGCGCGGAAATATTTATCGATACTGAACTGGGCTGGTAATCGTATATATGAAATGTCGCGTCGCCATAATAACCTTCGGCTGTCCTCCCCGGTTTTGGGCCGAGTTCTACCTTGACACCTGTCTTTTCAATTTCCGCTAATGCCGCGGCGAATAAATCCTCTATAAATTTCTTTTGGTTATATTGCTCTACGCGGAAAATTGAGAAATCTAAATCTTCTGAAAATCGCGGGCTGCCATAGATAATTCGCAGCGCCGTGCCGCCTTTAAAAAGAAGATCATCTGATTTCTCCAGCCGGTATAATTGCGAAAGGAAAAGATGCTGGAGATATTCCCGGACTATATTGGGGAATTCGCTTGTGCGGTATTGAACGGCTAATTTTTTAATAGCGTCCTGGGTAATCATCGCAGCGATGTTGTTATAACACTAATAAGTTTTTCATTATTAAATAATTTAGCGTAGCGCAATGCCTTTGCCGGATTAATTTTTCCCTTATCAAAGCGGCTCAGCAATTCTTTCTTTTTCTTTAATCGCAAATAGGCAAGGTCTACAAACGCTTTTTCCGCATCGGCAATCAAGGCGCTGATATCTTTTTGGCGATAGACAACGTAACCGCTAAAGGCCTCTTTCTTGATGCGATGATAAGAAAAGACCTTTTCCTGCGCGTTAAATTGCCTTGTAGGCTTCGTAGTTACCGAGGTAATTTCATACACGGTTTCGGGGATAACCTGATGGAAAGATAACGCAAACTCCAACGAAACATACGATGGTTCATATAATTTATTCGCAAGGTAAATATCAGGAACCGAGGTGTCATAAAGCGCATAGAGGCCTCTCTTGAGGCGCCTGGTAAACCCCTTTTTTGTGTAGCGGTGGGCCAGAAACGTCGCCGCCACCTTACTAACGCCAAAAACCCGCCTTATATCTAGCGGTGAAAATATAACCAGGCCTTTTTCCTTTAATTTCTTCTCAAATAGATACCAATTCACTAATTTAGCCATATTGCTAATTTACCACAATAATTGGTAAAAGTCAAGTTATTTGTGATAATTCCCTAAATCCTGCCGGAGGCGGCGACCAACTTCTTAATCTGCTTATTTACCTTATGCTTCAGGAGCTCTTCTAAGGGGAAGGGAATAGTCAACGACCAGTTATTGGTGCTGATGGTGCCGGGGGTATTTATCCGGTAACGGTGAGGATCCCCCTCCCAGACGCCGGCCAAATACAGCCAGTCAACGAGGGTATTAATACAGAATAGCGCACGGGACTCAAGGCTGATGCGCAGGGCCTGGCGCAGGATTTCCGGGTCGGATTTCTCCCTCATCGGGCCTTTGATCTTCAGCTGCTTCCAGAGTTTCTCCTTTTCGCCAAAGGTATCTTGATAGATCTTGATAAAATCCTTAACCTCTTCTTTTTTCTTGCCCAAAACCGCCAAAAACAGCTCTACGCTGTTGACGCTGTCTAACCAGCGCAGCCTGCCCCGGAAGGACAGCTCCGGGTTAAAGAGTTTCTCCTTTATGGCGCTAAAATCAATGCCGCGCTCTTTACACTTGCTCATAAAAAAGGCCTCATCCACGGTCCCGGCCTCGCTCTCCCACCAGGCCGGCCAGTTAGCCGTATCGTGGCTGGAGAGCATCGCCACGCTTAACCGCCGGTACGCTTGCGGCTCTAAAAAGTCGTGCGTCTTATCCCAATCTTTTGTCCAACGCTGGACGTCATTGCCGGGGATGCCCAGCTCATGCAGCACTTTCGGGCAGCCGGGGGGAATAGTCCCTAAGTCCTCGGCGCATAAAAGCATCTTTGTGCTTGCCAGGATTACCGACAGCAGATTTCTGCCGTGCGCCTCCCATGCGGCTTCATCCGCAGGGTCAAAGGCCCCTTTTAACCCCTGGCTCTCGGCCGGCTCGTCGTAGGGTATACTCCAGATACGGAATAACCCCACCACATGGTCCACCCGTAATATGTCGTAAAATTCCTCGGCAAATTTTAGCTTTTCCTCCAGGTACCTGTATCCGTTGCCGGCAATCTTATCCCAGTTATACGGAGGCATGCCCCAGCGCTGGCCTTTGGCACAATACATATCCGGGGGCGCTCCGGCGGTAAAATCCAGCTTGAAAAACTCCGGGTGCGCCCAGACATCGGCGCTGTCGCGGGATACCAGAAGCGGCAGGTCGCCTTTTAACAATATTTTTTTTAATCCGGCAAACTTTTTAACCGCCCTAAACTGCTCATAAAGCAGCCACTGCACCCAGGCCTGAAAGGAGATCTCTCTTTCATGGGCCTTGCGGAACTCATCCAACGCAGCGCTGTCGCGCCTCTTATATTTATCCTCCCACTCCCACCAAGCCCTGCCTGAGTGATAATCCTTAAGCGCCTTAAAAAGGGCAAAGTCCGCCAGCCAATAAACGTTATCCTGCCTGAAACGTTTGAGGTTTCCGAAGTTGTATTCTCCCTCGCGGGCATAGATCTCCCAGAGCAGGCGCATCTTGGATTTCTTCAGCGAATAATCCACATGAGCCTTGCCGCAGGGAAAAAGTTTTTTTAAATTTTCTATTTCGCCGGAAATGGAATTTATCTTGAAGGAAGAAATGTCCTTAAGGGATAGATACGCCGGCTCCAGGGCAAAAGAGCTTAAGGCATCATACGGGCAGAACAGCGACCCGGCCTCGTTCATCGGCAAAAGCTGTAATACCGACTGGCGCGTCGCCGCCAGCCACTCAATCACCAGCCTTAAGTCGGAGAGATCCCCTATCCCCTGGCTGTTTCTGGAATAGACCGAAAAAAGCGGCACCAGTACCCCCGCCCTTTTAGAGGCAGAGGCCTTCCTCCATTTATCGCCGGAGGCCGTGCTAAACAAATAGCTTTTTAACCCCGATTCCGACATTTTTCCTTTTTTTAGCGCAGAAGGAATAAGCGTAAAATCTTGCCGGCCCAGAAGATACTGACCAACGCCCCCAATGCCAAGAACGGGCCGTAAGGAATGGTGTGGTCTTTTTTTCTGACCAACAATACTATTCCGACTAATAAGCCGAAGAAGGGGGCGACAAAAAAAGTCAGCAATGCCCTCTGCCACCCGAGGAATGCGCCGATCATCGCCAGGAGTTTTACATCCCCCCCGCCCATAGATTCGGTCTCTCCCTGAATAGGGGGTTTTTTGAGGAGTTTAAAATAAACCAGGTCAAAAAGAAAACCGCTAAGATAAATCACCCCGCCGCCGATAACAATACCCAGCAGGGAACCAAACATCGGCCTCCAGTTAAAGGAAAAGGGGCTCAGGTGAAACCCTCTGATTGAGCTTAGTATGAAGCCGATGATAAGCCCGCCTATGGAAACCTCGTCGGGTATGATGCGGTGCTTGATATCAACGAAAGTAGCGATAATCAGGCCGCAGGCAAAGACGACGTAGAAAAAGAAATTATAAGTTAAGCCGTAATGCTTAAAAAGCAGGACAAACAATAGCGCGGTCAATAACTCCACCAGCGGATAGCGCAGAGAGATCTTTTTCCTGCAGAAACGGCACTTGCCCTTCAAGATGATATAACTGATAAAGGGAACATTGTCATAGCCGGGGATCCTCTTGCCGCAGTGCGGGCAATGCGAACGCGGCCAGACTACCGACTCCCCCTTGGGCATACGGTGGATACAGACATTCAGGAAACTTCCCACTATCGAGCCGAAAATAAACGCGACTACTGTTGAGAGCATAATCCCTCCATTCCTTCCTCTAAGGCCCGGCGCATAATATTTACATCGGGCCAGATGCCGGTCCAATATTTAAAGGCATAGACGCCCTGAAACAAAAGCATGCCCAGCCCCCCGGAAACAGCCAGGCCTAACTCCTCCGCGTCCTTAACCAGCTGTGTCTTGCGGTTATAGACCAGCTCATACACAGACAAATTCAGATTCTTAGACAATAATGCCTTGTTAACATCGCTGCCTGAGTCGTCTTTCATCCCTACCGGCGTAGCATTAACCAGAAGATGGGCTTTGGTTATGGCATCGCTTAAATTGCTTTTATCAATAAAGACAAGTTTCTCTTTCTGAAAACCGCCTTCGGAGAAATTAGAAAAGTGATTCCTTGCCGCATCTAGAGCCTGGCGGTTATTTTCATAAATATAAATCTTCTCAATACCTAACTCCTTCCAGCTTAAGGCCGCGATGACCGCCCTGCCCGCGCCGCCGCAGCCTAAGAGCAGAACACTCCTGCCTTTGGTCTCCTGAAATTTTAAATCTTCAAACAATGACCGCAAAATTCCCCCGGCATCGGTATTCCAATAGCAAAAACTTTTTCCCTCTTTTTTTACGGTGTTGACCGCCCCGGTTAATTTAAGGTAATAATGGTCTAAGGCAGAAAGGCCCTCCTTGCCTGCGGCGAGGGGAAAGTTTTCCTCCAAAATCTGCCTGGCCCTTACTTTATGCGGGATGGTAACGTTAAAGCCGCTTAAGTCCTTAAGGGTTATCTGATTGCCGTCAACATCAGAAACTGCCAGGTTTTTTGTCAAAAAATCTGGCAGTTTCTCCGGCTCAATGGGGATCAGCCTGTATTCCGCATTAATACCGCAGGCCCTAAATGCCGCCTCATGCATCTTCTTGGAAAGGCTGTGTTTTACCGGGCACCCGATTAAACCGTAAATTTCTTTAGGGCTCATTTTTCTTAAAGATTATGCTGAAGAACGCCTGCCATTGCTCCTGGGTAAAATAGGCTAAGGGTTGTGGATACAGCCGGGCTAATTCATAACTAAGCTCCTCCCGCTCCATCTGCCTGACCCGGCGGGGCAGGCCCTCTTCCTGCGGCGCATCCGTAACATATGCGCCGTAGATAACATCCCAGAACTCCTCCCAATCCCTTCTATTAAAGTTCCGGAATGGCTCTCCGATATAAAGCGCTAGTTCAGTTTCTCTCTGCAGGAAGGTAACCGGCTTACGGCGCTTTGCGCCTGAGCCGGATTGATAGAAAAAATTATCCGTATGGATTTTAGCCTTTTGCAGGTTAAAAGAGAAGAACTCCTTAATCTCTACTCTGTATTTAATAATTATAAATAGCGTGAGAAACCCGATAAGCAGGAATATTTTTGGCAGGACTCTTCTAAAGGGCATACTTATTTACGGCGTTTAGGTATGCTGATACTGAAGCCTCGATAATGTCGGTACAGGAGGCGCGTCCGGAAATTACCTTGTTCTTTATCTTGACCTTGATATTGGCCTCCCCCAGGGCGTCCTTGCCGGAGGTGAGCGCCTCAATGCGGTAATCAATAAGCCTGCCGGGCAAGCCGGTAATTTTATCCACTGCCTTATAGCAGGCATCTACCGGGCCGTCGCCTGTGGAGGATGCCTCAAGAACCTTCTTTTTATATTTTATCTTAACCTCTGCCTGGGGGATAATATCGCTGCCGGTAGTAACCTTAACCGACAAGAGCGCATAGGCCTTCTTTTTTTCCTGTATCTGCTCTTCCACCAGCGCGATTAAGTCGTCGTCAAAAATCTCTTTCTTCTTATCGGCTAATTTTTTAAAACTCCCGAATATCTGATTAATCCGCAGGCGACTAAGCCGAAAACCCAGATCCTTTAACCTTTTATCCAGCGCATGCCTCCCCGAATGCTTACCTAATACCAGGCGCGTGCCCCCTAAACCCACATCCTTAGGATTCATTATTTCATAGGTGCTTCTCTTCTTTAATATGGCGTCCTGATGAATGCCGGCTTCATGGCGAAAGGCGTTTTTGCCTACTACCGCCTTATTCGGCGGCACGACAAAACCGGTAAAACTGCTGACCATGCGCGAGGCATTAAAGATATGCACGGTATTTATGCCGGTAGATAAATTCGCGAATACGTCCCGGCGCGTCTTTATCCCCATCACCACCTCTTCCAGCGAGGCGTTGCCGGCGCGTTCGCCGATGCCGTTGATGGTGCAGTGCACCTGGCGCGCCCCGGCTAAAACCGCCGAGAGGGAATTTGCCGTAGCCATGCCTAAGTCATCGTGGCAGTGGATGGAGAGCGCCGCGCGGTTGATGTTCGGCACGTTATTGATAATATCTTCAATCAGGCAGTAGATCTCCTGCGGGTAACTGTAGCCGACGGTATCGGGGATATTGATAGTCGTGGCCCCTTCATTTATCACCGCCTCAATTATCCTGTAGAGAAAACCCTTTTCGCTGCGGGTGGCATCCTCGGGAGAGAATTCTATATCCGCGCAAAGCCTGCGTGCGGCGCGCATTGACTTTACCGCTAACTCCAGTATCTGTCCCTCAACCTTGCGAAATTTATATTTCATATGTATTTTGGAAGTAGCCAGAAAAAGATGCAAGCGCCCCTGCCGGGCAGCCTTGACGGCTTTCGCCGCCGCCTCAATATCGGGCCTTAGGCAGCGCGCCAAAGCGCAGATACTGCTTTTCTTGATGCTCTTGGCAATCAGGCTTACCGCCTTAAAATCATCCGGGCTGGCGATGGGAAAACCCGCTTCAATGACATCTACCCTTAGATTCTCCAGCTGAAAGGCAATCTCCAGCTTCTGCGAGCTGGTCATCGCCGCGCCTGCAGCCTGCTCCCCGTCTCTTAACGTAGTATCAAATATAATTATCTTATCCATATAAATACCGCGGTTATTTCCTCATCCAAGGCATCATCTCGCGCAATTTCTTGCCTACTTCCTCTATCTTGTGATTGTCGCCATCCTGAAGCAGTTTATTAAAAACCGGCCGTCCCGCTTCATTCTCTTTAATCCACTCGCGGGCAAATTTTCCGGACTTGACCTCTTTTAAAATTTTCTTCATTGCCTTGCGCGTCTTGGCGGTAATAATCTTTGGGCCGCGGGTAAGGTCCCCGTAACAGGCGGTATTAGAAACCCGGCGGCGCATCCCGGAGATGCCGGTCTCCTGAATTAAATCGGTAATAAGTTTTAACTCATGCAGAACTTCAAAATAGGCAATCTCCGGCTGATACCCCTCTTCAATTAAGGTATCAAAACCGGCCTTGATTAATTCGGTAACCCCGCCGCAGAGCACTGCCTGCTCCCCGAATAAGTCGGTCTCGGTCTCTTCTTCAAAGGTAGTCTCAATTACCCCGGCGCGGGTGGCGCGCAGGGCCTTGGCATAAGCCAAAGCCAGCTTTAAGGCCTCTCCTGTTGCATTCTGATAAACCGCAACTAAAGAAGGCACGCCCTTGCCCTCTTCAAACATGCGCCTGACCAAGGCACCCGGCCCTTTGGGCGCCACCATAAAAACATCCACGTTCTTCGGCGGCTTAATCTGTTTAAAACGGATATTGAAGCCGTGCGAAAAACAGAGGGCCTTGTGGCTTTGGCTATTGGAAGCCAAACCACTGCCCTTTGGCTTGCCCTTCTTTAAATTCGGCTTAATGCTCTCCTTATAGACCTTTGCCTGCACGTGATCCTGGGTTAAAATCTGGATAATATCGGCGGCCTTGGCTGCATCCTGCGCCGGCACGGGGCTAAAGCCGTCTTTTTTTGCCTGCTCAAAATTAGGGGTCCCCTCCATCTCCGAAACTATCACCCGGCACCCTGAATCGCGCAGGCAGAGCGCCTGGCCCCTGCCCTGAATGCCATAGCCGATAATCGCAATTGTCTTGTCCTTTAGTATCTCCAAATCCGCATCATTGTCATAATAAATCTTTAACATTTGCTTACCTCCTATTCTCAAAACTGTCATTGCGAGGGCACGAAGTGCCCGAAGCAATCCCATCTTTAGATTGCTTCGCTTCGCTCGCAATGACGACTACCTTTCAATAAGCCATGGCAATTCTGCCGGTGCGCACCAGCTCCTTGACCCCGAAGGGACTAAGGGCCTCCAGCAACTTTTCAATCTGCTCCTGTTCGCCCACCGCCTCGACAATCGCGGTATCGTTTTTATGCTGGATTATTTTGGCGACATATTTTTTTATTATTTTTTCCAGTTTATCCTCATCTTTGGCGCCGGAGCAATTTAATTTAACCAGAATAAGTTCGCGGTCAACGTGCTCCTTCTTGGTGAAGTCGGTCACCGTCAGCACGTTGATGAGTTTATTTAACTGTTTCTCTATCTGCTCCAACACTTTCTCGTCCTCGGCCTCCACTACTAAAGTCATATAAGAGACGAGCGGATCCAGCGTTCTGCTTACCGCCAGAGACGAAATATTATACCCGCGCGCGCTAAAGAGCCCGGCAACCCGCGCCAACACCCCGAATTTATTTTCCACTAATACCGATATTGTATGCTTCATCTTTTCGTAAACCGTAATTCGTAAATGGTAACTCGTAATCTTAAATACTTACTATTTACGATTTACGAATTACCAATTACGAAAACTACGCCATCCCACCTATCATACGATTAATCGCCTCGCCTGCCGGAACCATCGGATAAACGTTCTCCTCCGGATCAATCCGGAAATCAATCAACACGGTATTATCTATTGCCAGGGCCTTTTCAATCGCCGGCCGTACCTCTTGGTTTTTCTCAACCCGGATGCCCGCAGCGCCGTAACTTTCAGCCAGCTTCACAAAATCCGGCCCGCTGATGCAGGTATGGGAATAACGTTTTTTGTAAAATAACTCCTGCCACTGCCTGACCATCCCCAGATAGCCGTTATTCAATATGGCAATTTTCACGTTTATCTTATTACAGACACAGGTGGCCAGCTCCTGTATGTTCATCTGTATTGAGCCGTCGCCGGCGATATCAAAAACCGTTTTGTCAGGGCAGCCGATCTTTGCCCCCATTGCCGCGGGGAAACCAAAGCCCATCGTGCCCAGGCCGCCGCTAGAGATAAAGGTGCGCGGGCGCGTATATTTGTACCACTGGCAGGCCCACATCTGGTTTTGCCCGACCTCGGTGGCAATAAGCGCCTCCCCTTTGGTTAATTCGTAAATCTGCTCAATAACATACTGGGGTTTGATCCTGCCCGCTTCTTTATTATAGGTAAGCGGGTATTTCCTCTTCCAGGAATCAATGGTAGCAAGCCACCCGGAGGTGTCCGGGGCCTGCTTAATCTCCTGCAGAATTTGCGCCAAAACATTTTTGGCATCCCCTACCACCGGGACATCCACTCTAACATTTTTACTGATAGAAGAAGGGTCAACGTCAATATGTATTACCTTGGCATGCGGGGCAAAGGCATCAAGGCGGCCGGTGACCCGGTCGTCAAAACGCGCCCCCACTGCGATAATAAGATCCGACTCCATTATGGCATGATTGGCATAGGCAGTGCCGTGCATCCCCAGCATCCTCAGGGAAAGTTTATGCGTCTCCGGAAACCCCCCTAAGCCCATAAGCGTGGTGGTTACCGGGGTGTTAATCCTCTCGGCAAACTCCTTTAACTCCTGATACGCCCCGGAGGTAATAATCCCCCCGCCGGCATAGATCAGCGGTTTTTTGGCTGCGGTAATTAATTTTATACATTTCTTAATCTGCCCGGGATGGCCAAAAAGCGTAGGCTTATAACTTTTAATCTCCACTTTTTCCGGCCAGATAAATTCACTCTCGGCCTGCTGGACATCCACCGGCACGTCAATTACCACCGGCCCGGGCCGGCCGCTTGTGGCGATATAAAAAGCCTCCCTGATCACCTTGGCCAACTCCCTGACATCCTTGACCAGGTAATTATGTTTTGTTATCGAACGGGTGATACCGGTAACATCCGCCTCCTGAAAGGCGTCGTTGCCGATTAAAAATGTTTTAACCTGCCCGGTTATCGCTACTAACGGTATGGAATCCATATAGGCATTGGCAATGCCGGTAACAAGATTGGTTGCCCCGGGGCCGGAGGTGGCAAGGCAGACTCCCGCCTTACCGGTAGCCCGGGCATAACCTTCGGCAGCATGTGCTGCCCCCTGCTCGTGGCGGGTAAGGATAAACTTTATATCCGTATCATAAAGCTTATCAAACAAGGGCAAGACAGAGCCGCCGGGATAGCCAAACATTACCTTTACCCCTTCGCGCTTTAAAGATTCAATCAAAATTTCTGCGCCGGTCATTTTAATATTGCTCCTTTGTCGGCGGAACTTACCATCCTGGAGTACCGCGCCAGGTAACCCGTTTTAATCTTAGGGGCAACCGGCCTCCAGTTTTTAAACCTTTTTTCAATTTCGGCCTTGCTTAATTTAACCTCTAATTTTCTTGCCGGTATGTCTATCGAGATTATATCGCCTTCTTTTAATATGGCAATAATCCCGCCTGCGGCCGCCTCAGGAGAGACATGCCCGATGCAGGGGCCTTTTGTCCCGCCGGAAAACCTTCCGTCGGTAATTAAGGCTACCGAGTCGCTTAAGCCCAACCCGACAATCGCCGAAGTGGGCGCGAGCATCTCGCGCATGCCCGGGCCGCCTGCCGGGCCTTCGTAACGGATAACGATGCAGTCGCCTCTTTTTATTTTTCGGGCAAGTATCGCTGCCATCGCCTCTTCCTCGCGGTTAAATATACGCGCCCGGCCGTTAAATTTCATCATCTTCGCATTTACCGCCGACTGTTTTACTACCGCCCCGCAAGGCGCAAGGTTTCCGTATAACACCGCTATGCCCCCCTGCTTGTGATATGCACGGCTGGCGGGCCTGATTACCTCTTCATCAAATATTTGCGCTTTGTTTGCTATCTGAAAAACCCTTTCCCCGCTTACGTTTAAAGTATTGTGCAGTTTATTTTTTAACCTCTTTAAAACCGCGGGGATCCCCCCGGCAAACTCCAAATCTTCCATATAATGCGTGCCTGCCGGCTCTATGTTTGCGATATGCGCTGTCTTTCTGCTTATCCGGTCAAAGGTTTCAAGGTCAAGTTTTACCCCTGCCTCATGGGCTATGCTCATCAGATGCAAGACGGTATTAGTCGAACCCCCCAAAGCCATATCCACAAATACCGCATTTTCCAAAGATTGCTTGTTGACGATATCCCGGGGGCAGATATTTTTTTTGACTAACTCCACGATGCGCTCTCCTGAAGCCTGGGCAATGCGGCGTTTCTTAGCCGAAACCGCCAATGCCGTCGCAGTCCCCGGCAGGGACAGCCCGATTGTCTCGGTTAAGCAGGCCATAGTATTGGCGGTATAAAGCCCCTGGCAGGAGCCGGCGCCGGGACAGGCCTCCATCTCAAGGCACTCCAGTTCCCTCATGGAGATCTCACCTCTTTTTGCCCGGGCCAACGCCTCAAAGGTGTCATGCACAAAAGCAAGTTTTCTTTTATTGTAACGGCCGGAAAGCATCGGGCCGGCGGTCACTATAATCGCCGGGATGTTTAGGCGTATTACCCCCATAATCATCCCCGGCGTAATCTTATCGCAGTTAGTCAGGCAGACGATCCCGTCTAACTGATGGGCGTTGCAGACCGTCTCAATGCTGTCGGCGATTAATTCCCTTGAGGCCAGCGGATAACACATCCCCAAATGCCCCATCGCGATTCCGTCGCAGATTCCGGGGATTCCGAAAAAGAAGGGTGCCCCCCCGCCGTAACAGATGCCGCGTTCGATAAAACGCTCCAATTCCCGCATCCCTACGTGCCCGGGGATTAAATCGGTAAATGAGGTGGCCACGCCTATAAAGGGCCTCTTTAAATCCCTCCTGCTTAATCCGGTGGCATGCAAAAGCGCCCGCTGCGGAACCCGCTCTATCCCTTTTTTAATCTTATCGGATCTCATATTCTACCTCGTTATTGTCATTGCGAACCCCGAAGGGGTGAAGCAATCACGATTTTTTGAGATTGCTTCGCTTCGCTCGCAATGACTACGTTTTAATCCGCTCCCTCTCCATCATGAACTGTCTCTTCAGATGATTTGCGTTTGCGGCTAATCACGCGTTTTAAGGGAATATATTTATCGACCAGCGCCTTGTTATCTACAGCCTTTAGCTGCTTAAATAAGAATTCAAATTTTTCCTCAACCTCGGCGGTAATGGCATCGCGCACTCCTTGCGGCAGGGTCATAATATCTTTTTTAAAAGGCCCTAACGCCTTTTTGCGCGTCTTGTATAAAAACTGCTCTTCGCTTTCCCCTTCTTTCTTCTCCGCGGCGGCATTGATTTTGAGCCAATCATAAATCCTTATTTTTAACTCCTGCGGAAAATGCTTGCTCTCAAAAATAATATTCTGAAACTGCGTAGCCAAGTGCACCTCGCAGGTATCGTATTCCGGAAATTTATGGAACAACTCCTCTGCAAGCGTGGAGGCCCCGTGCTGCACTGCCCCGCCCATGCCGAATTCGCTCTTGGCGATGCCGGAAAGGGCCTTTAAGGTATCAAAATCCAGTTTTACCTGGGCAATAGAGCCGTCGGGAAGGACTACCCCGCCGTGCGAAGTGCCAGTCTGTATTGAAATCTTGCTTATTCCCACTAACCCCTTGCGCAGCCTTTCCTTATAACCATCCATAAAGGCGCGCAGGTCCTCAGGGGTGGAGTTCTGATGGCCCACCTCCCCAATCTCCCCGCCCACCGAAACGGTAATGCCCTTGGGCTCTACGCGGCGGATAAGCTGGGTCAGCTTTGCGCAAACCTCATAATTAAAGCGCTGCTGTTTTTTTACCGTAGGCTTGGATAAATCCACCAGAGTCGAAGAATCTATGTCAATATTATAAAACCCCGCCTCTATTGACTCGCTGATTATTGCCTGCAGGCCCTCCAGCTCCTTCTCCGCATCCTGCTGGAATTTTTTAAGGTTGGCCTGAAAATGGTCCCCCTGTATAAACACCGGCCCCGCATAACCCTCTTTAACCGCTGCCGCCAGGATTACCGAAACATATTCCAGGGGGGGCTGTTTGGTGTAGCCCATTTCGGATTTGGCAATTTCAAAGATAAATGCCCCGGCATTATTCCTTTTAGCCACCCGGAATATCGCCTTTGCTAAATCATAAGTCATCACCCTTAAGTTTATCGCCGGCACGGTAAAGCCGCCGGCCTCCCCTCTGCCGCGAGCCATGTAAAACTCATGGATACTGGAGGGGTAAATCCCTTTTTTATAAGCGATTGTCTTGATCTTTTTGGCTAATTTAATCCTGGCCTGCTGGTCATCGCTTAAAATCAACTCCAAAGCAATTTTTTCAATATCAAGCGCCCTTCTTCCCATAACAGTCAACTCCTTCAATGAGCCCGCCAAAGAACTGTGGCGGGTGAATTGAACCCGCCCCGCCATAATACCTTTGCGGGTCGCCACTTATTGTGGAGACAAGATTTGTGGCGGGTTACGTTAATATTCTGATTAATTTATACCACTGATCCACATTGATTCTTTTTCTTTTTATGGCTGTTGCAAAATCCACGGTAACAAATTTATCGTGCTGGAGGGCAACGGCCTTATCTCTTTCCCCCTTTAATAACTGCTCAACTGCCGCCTGCCCCAGCTTCAATGCCAAATCGCGGCTGAATGCGGTGGGACGGCCGCCCCTCTGGACATGCCCCAGGACAACCGCGCGCGTCTCTAATTTTGTGCATTGAGTAATCTTTTTAGCGATATCAACCGCCCGTCCGGCCCCTTCGGCGACAACAATAATCCAGCTCTTCTTACCGCTTTTGTAGCCCTTGACGATGTCTCCGCATATGCGCTTAAAGGCTGCCTTTCTTTCAGGGATCAACACGTCTTCGCAGCCGCCGCCTAAGGCAACTGCTAAAGCGATATACCCGCAATCGCGTCCCATTACCTCAACCACAAAAACCCTCTCCATGGAAGTGGCGGTATCGCGTATATTATCAATTGCCCCCAGGGCGGTATTTATAGCGGTATCCGAACCGATGGTCAGATTTATCCCGTTAATATCGTTGTCGATGGAAGCGGGAATCCCGATGCAGGGGAATTTATACTTCTGGTAGAACCTGTGCGCTGCGGTAAAACTGCCGTTGCCGCCGATAACTACTATACCGTCAATAGAATGCCTCTTTAAGGTTGTAAAGGCCTTGGCCTGGCCTCTCTCGGTATGAAACTCGGAGCAGCGCGCGGTCTTAAGAATAGTGCCGCCCTGATTAATTATTCCGGATACAGAGCGATGGCCGAAAGGCTTCATGTCATCGTTAATCAACCCCCACCATCCGCGAAAGGCCCCGAAGACTTCTATGTTCTGATTTACCGCGCAGCGCACCACTGCCCGTATCGCCGCATTCATCCCCGGGGCATCCCCGCCTGTGGTCAGTACTGCGATTCGTTTTATGGACATATTAACACCTTTAACAATATTTCTAACGCGGATTCTCGCAGATTACCTGCCTGTCCGGCAGGCAGGCACGCAGATGGTCGCAGATGTCATTGCGAGGGACTGCGAGGCGAAGCCGAAGCAGGACCGAAGCAATCTCTTCAATTAGATTGCTTCGGTCCTGCGGGGCTCGTAATGACGCGTTAGATTTGAGCATTTTTATTTTTCTCTATGTTCCTATTTCCCAACTTGAGAGATACTTCTCCTGTTCCTTCGTCAAAGTATCTATCCTAATCCCCATTGATTTTAATTTCAAGTCAGCGATTTTTTTATCTATGTCTTCGGGGACTTTATATACGCTGTTCTGTAATTGGCTGTGGCTGTTTAAGAGATACTCAACGCCCAATGCCTGATTAGCAAAAGACATATCCATAACCTGCGCCGGATGCCCCTCTGCGGCAGCCAGGTTAATCAGGCGGCCTTCGCCGAGGATGTAAATCCTGCGCCCGTTGCTTAAAACATACTCGTCAACAAATTCGCGGATGCGCCGCTTCCGCCTGCTTAATTTCGCAAGGGCCGGGATATCTATCTCCACGTTAAAATGCCCGGAGTTGGCCACGATTGCGCCGTCCTTCATCAATTTAAAATGCTCCCCGCGGATAACGCTGGTGTCGCCGGTGGTAGTGACAAATATGTCCCCGGCTCCCGCAGCATCCTTTATCGGCGCAACCTCATAGCCGTCCATGCTCGCCTCAAGCGCCCGCAGGGGATCAACCTCCACCACGATAACCCTGGCTGCCATGCCCTTTGCCCGCATGGCAACGCCCCTGCCGCACCAACCGTAACCGCAGACCACAAAGGCCGAGCCCGCCAACAATTTGTTGGTGGCGCGGGTTATCCCGTCTATGGTAGACTGGCCTGTGCCGTAACGGTTATCAAATAAGTGTTTAGTCTGGGCGTCATTTACGGCGATTATGGGATAACGCAGCCTGCCTTGATTGGCAAGCGCCCTTAACCTGATTACGCCGGTAGTAGTCTCCTCCGTGCCGCCGATGATGTTCTCATGATCCCGAGGCTTACGTTGATGTATGGTGCTGACCAGGTCGGCTCCGTCATCCATCGTAACATCCGGCTTATCCGCCAGGACAAAATCTATATGTTTATAGTATCTTCTTGTATCCTCCCCCTTAATCGCAAAAACCGGAATCTTAAGGTTTTTCACAAGCGATGCGGCTACGTCATCCTGCGTGGATAACGGGTTTGAGGCGCACAGCACAACTTCGGCCCCGCCTGATTTTAAGACTTCCGCCAATACCCCGGTCTCAGTGGTAACGTGCAGGCAGGCGGCTACTTTGACCCCCTTTAACGGCTTAACTTTGCTGAAGCGTTTCTCAATCAACTCCAGCACGGGCATATTATTGCGCGCCCATTCAATGCGCAACGCGCCCTTTTTGGCTAATTTAATATCCTTGATGTCGTATTTCATTTTGCCCCTTTCTATCGCAAAAGGTTAAGGTTAAGGATTAGGTTGAGATTAAGTATCTTTCTAAACCTTAACCTCATCCTTAACCTATAAGTTGAAATTATATTTTCTTCGCCGCCTTCTTGAGAACCGCCGCCTTATCAGTAAGCTCCCAGCTAAACTCCGGCTCTTGCCTTCCGAAATGGCCGTAACAGGCGGTCTGTTTATATATCGGCCGCAGCAACTCCAGAGATTTAATCATCCCCTGCGGCGTCAACTCAAAGTTCTGCCTGATCAGTTTTATAAATTCGTTCTCGGAAATCTTGCCGGTTCCAAAGGTATCCACCATAATTGCCAGAGGGTCTGCCCGGCCGATAACATAGGCCAAATGAATCAGGCATTTCTCCGCTAACCCCGCGGCCACGATGTTTTTAGCGACATACCTTGCCATATATGCCGCGGAACGGTCAACCTTTGTGGGATCTTTGCCGGAAAATGCCCCGCCGCCGCAAGGCGCTACTCCGCCGTAGGTATCAACGACTATCTTGCGGCCGGTCATCCCCGTATCCGATTGCGGCCCTCCGATAACGAACTTTCCCGTCTCGTTAATATAGTATTTTGTGTCTTTATCAATATACCCTTTGGCGATCGGCTTTGCAACAACATCAATCATCTCCTGGCGCGCCTTCCTGGTAATCTTCTGTTTTGTAGAATCAAGTATATCTTCTGTATGCTGACAAGCCAAGACTATCGAATCCACTCTTTTAGGCTGGCCGTCGTGATATTCCACGGTCACCTGCGATTTGCAATCCGGCCCCAGGTATTTCAATGTACCATCTCTTCTGACATCGGCAAGCCGGCGCACCAGTTTATGAGAGAGCATAATCGGTAAAGGCATCAGCTCTTCGGTTTCGCGGCAGGCGAAACCTACCATCAACCCCTGGTCCCCTGCCCCGCCGGTATTTACCCCCTGGGCAATATCCGGAGACTGGCTGTTGATGCTGTTGAGCACAGAACAGGTATGATGATCAAAGCCGTATTTCGGATGGGTATATCCTATATCCTTAATAATCTTACGGGCTAACTTTTGTATATCAACAAAGGCGGTAGTGGTAATCTCCCCGCCTATGATTAAAAGCCCCATAGTAACATAAGTCTCGCAGGCAACCCTGCCGTAAGGGTCTTGCCTGAGCACATCGTCAAGTACCCCGTCGGATATCTGGTCGCAAAGTTTATCCGGATGCCCCTCCCCCACCGACTCTGAAGCAAAAAAATGTTTACGCATTGCCATTTCTTTCTCCTCCTTTAGAAAACTTCTCTCTGGCTTCGTTATAGAACTTAAGATCCCCGATGTCATACCAGCGCCCGCCAAAGACAAAGGCATAAACAGGGGCCTTCTTTCTTAACCAATCTATATAAGAACCTGTGGTATCGGAATTCTTATTGCTCTTACTCATATACTCCTTAATAAACTCCAGGCTTCGCTTAGGAAAATAATACAGGCACATCGCTACCAGCGTAGAAAGCGGATCTTTCGGCTTCTCCTCAAAAGCAACCACTTGATTCCGCTCATCCATCCCTATCACCCCGTACTTCTTTGCCTTCTGGGTTCCTTTGATATCATAAACTCCGATTGTAGAGCCGGTTCCCTTACTTTTGGCAAAAGTAATAAAATCATCCAGGCTTTCGTCAAAGATATTGTCTCCGCCTGCAATCAGTAAATCCTGGCCTATTTTTTCTTGCTCTATCGCAAAATGCATATCGCCTACCGCTCCCAGCCTGTCCGCATTATCCCTGGTCAGGTCGTCAATTATCTTTATCGGCTTATTAATACGGGCCTTCTTCTGCCACTTTTTAAAATGGGGAAAAAACTTACTGTTGGTAATTACAAAAATCTCCTCTATTTCCCCAGCCGCATTTAACTTATCTGTAATATATTCAATGATCGGCTTGCCTCTTACTTTAAGCAGGGGCTTAGGATATTCCTTAGTTAACGGGTAAAGCCGGGTGGCATAACCGGCCGCCAGTATCAATGCCTTTATCATAAGAAATACTTTTTTAACACGAATTGGCACGAATAAAAATCGAATTATCACGAATTCGTGTCAATTCGGCATTTTATTCGTGTGAATTCGTGTTTTAACAAAAAACATCCGCATAATCAAAATCCAGCGGGCGGTTTAGAAAATCAAGCCTCTTGGCATCCTGCTTAATCAACGGATACATAGGGATATTGCTGTGCAGCCCGAATCTTTCAATTTTCCCCGCGGGTTTGACGAATTTTATCTCGGGCAGTTTATTAAAATGCGGGTTGGCGCTAAATTGAGGCTTATCCGGAGGGCCGCTGACAAAATATGCCGCCCCTTGCGCCTCCTTATAAAGTTCATACTCCGAAGAAAAAACGCTGCTTACCCAATTTGAGGTAACCAAGTGCTTCGGCCCCGGGTTTATCAGGATGTGCCCGAATCTCGGGGGTATAAC
>JAZDPH010000023.1:0-2895 GCA_043797735.1 Candidatus Omnitrophota bacterium
GCAGGAGGTGATCAAGATGAAGGCGATTATTAAGCACAGGGTTATCGCAATGCTGGACCGGGAGGAGCTTGATTTTCTGGATAAACTGGGTAAGGACGCCTTATTTTCAACCGGGCATAAGCTTTCTTACAACGATATTATCCGCAGCCTGATAGATTTCGGCAGGGAGATTGGGCTTTCGGGAAGCAGGATAGATTCGCAAAAGGCGTTGCGGGAAAAAATATTGCAGCAGGTATTGGCTGCGCAAAAGGAGGCAGAGAGATGAAAAAGATACTTATAGTTATTTTAGCGGTTATATTTATGATACCGGCAGCAAAAACCGGCTACGCGCAGGGAGCGCAGGATGCCCTTATGGGCTTGACTCCGTATAAAATGCCGCTTCTCAGGAGCGAGCAGGTGCAGCCGCTAGATTCAAGCGCTTTTTTAAAAGAGGTCAATGCCGATTACATCTATTATAACGACTCTCCGGTGGCCAAGGGCAGCGACGGCGTGATAAACGCCGCTACCTTCTGGGCGGAGGTGCCGCAGGAGGTGTATGACACCACTGCCGACTCCAATATTCTAAACGGCATTACCTTTGGTTTTGCCCGCGGGCTTATTTACGGCTTTGGCCGCGGGATTGCCGGGGTAGTTGATACGGTTACCTGTATTGTGCCTCCGTATGACGAGCCGCTGGTTGAGCCGCAATATAAGGTAAAGAACCCCCAGCGGGACGGTTTCAAGGTTACCCTCTTTAGCTGGTAGCTTTATCCTCACGCGTCATTGCGAGCCCCGACGATACGTCGGGGCGAAGCAATCCCTTTGATTAGATTGCTTCGGCTCAACTTTGTTGAGCCTCGCAATGACAGGTGAAGCAATCATTCGCCTGTAAGCCTGCATTAAATTATCCTATTTACAACACCAGCAGACTATATTATAATAATGCCTATAAACAGGCATAATATATGAAAACAAAGGTTGGTTTCGACAACGAGAAATACCTCAAAGAGCAGAGCAGTGCTATTCTGGACAGGGTTAAGAAGTTTAATAATAGACTTTATCTGGAGTTCGGCGGAAAACTCTGTTTTGACTACCATGCCGCAAGGGTCCTTCCGGGTTATGACCCCAACGTTAAAATAAGATTACTGCAGGAGTTAAAGGATAAGATTGATATCGTGCTGGCTATCTACGCCGGCGATATCGAAAGAGGCAGGGTGCGCGGGGATTTCGGCATTACCTATGACGCCGCCACCCTTAAATTAATAGATGATTTAAGAAAGTGGGGGCTGGATATACTGGCGGTGGTGATTACCCGTTTTGCCAACCAGTCAGCCGCGGTTATTTTTAAGAATAAATTGGAACGCCGGGGGGTCAAGGTATATCTGCATTACCCCATTGAAGGCTACCCCGCCGACGTGGATTCAATCGTAAGCGAGGCCGGCTTCGGTAAAAACGAATTTATAGAAACCAAAAAGCCCATAGCGGTAGTTACCGCTCCCGGCCCCAACAGCGGAAAGCTGGCGGTCTGCCTTTCACAGTTATATCATGAACATAAGCGCCGGATAAACGCCGGTTATGCAAAGTTTGAGACGTTTCCCATCTGGAACCTTCCGCTTAAACACCCGGTAAACATCGCCTATGAGGCGGCTACGGCAGATATCCAGGATTTCAATTTAGTGGACCCTTTCCATCTGAATAAATACAATAAAACGGCGATAAATTATAACCGCGATGTAGAGAGTTTTCCGATATTAAAACTGATCCTGACCAGGATTTTCGCCAAGGATGCAAACCTTCCTATGTATAATTCCCCCACCGATATGGGGGGTAAACCGCGCCGGCTTCGGCATCGTGGAGGACAGGATAGTGCAGGAGGCGGCAAGGCAGGAGTTAATCAGGAGATACTTCAGGTATAATGCGGAATACTTATTGGGGATTGAGAAGAAGGAGACGGTGGACAGGGTTACCCTGTTGATGGAGGAGTTGGGGGTAAAAGTTATTGATAGGGCGGTAGTGGAGGTAGCGCGCAAGACTGCGGAGGAGGCCGAGGCTAAAGGCAAGGGGCATGAGGGGATATTCTGCGGGGCGGCGATTCAGTTAAGCAACGGACGCATTATTACCGGAAAGAATTCGCAGTTGATGCACGCGGCCTCAAGCTTGATATTGAACGCAATAAAGGTTTTGGCTAACATTCCCGATGAGATATTACTGCTTTCTCCCCATGTCATAAGCCAGATAGCAAAGTTAAAAGAAGGGATCCTGGATATAGATTCCGAAAGCCTGGATTTGGAGGAGGCCTTAATCGCGCTTTCCATAAGTGCCACTACCAATCATACCGCGGAGCTGGCGATGAAGAAACTCAGCGAACTAAAAGGCTGCGAAGTGCATATGACGCATATTCCCACCCCCGGAGACGAAGTCGGCCTGAAGAGGCTGGGAGTAAACCTAACTACTGACGGGAAATTCTCTTCCCGTAATCTATTCGTAACCTAGCGATATCGCCCTTGCTTAAGCAGGGATTGTGTGGTAGTATTTTAACTCATTCATTTGATCCCCTAGCATAAACATACCAAAAATCTCTTACGACATTTTTGGCATATGCTTTGGGATAAATTCGCACATTGACTTACTCACACTATCGCCTGCCTGCCGGCAGGCAGGTGTTCGTAAGTCAAGTGCTCATTTAGGAGGCAATAAAATGGTAGGAGGATTTTCTACACCAAAGAAAGACAAGGCGCTTAAGGTCTCTTGCGGCCAAGAGGTCAAAGCCGGACAAATTCTGGTAAGAGGTATTCCAACCTATAAGGCCGGCCTTAACGCAAAAGGATTGGGCACCTTATTTGCCCTCTGCCCGGGGAATGTCTATTTTTCCAAAAAGAAGGCCCGCAGCGGAAAGGTGCGCACATTCATAAACGT
>JAZDPH010000028.1:0-6605 GCA_043797735.1 Candidatus Omnitrophota bacterium
CCGACAATACGTCGGGACGAAGCAATCTAAAAAGAATGGCAATATTTAAACCAACTTACAGAAAATCGGCTTTCCGTGTAAAAAAACCCATCCGCAGTTTCCGCGACCTGGAGGTTTATCAGCGCGCCAACGGGGCGGCCACGGAAATAATCACTAAAATTATCCCTTTGCTGGGCGGGGAAAACTCGCCGATTAAGGAGAAGCTGGTTGAATGCTGCCTGAAAATCCCGGAGTCAATAGCGATAGCCCATTCGCACAGGTTTGAAAAGGGCGATGAGTCAAACTTCCTGGAAGACGCTTTAGAGGGCTGCAATAAGGCAGTGGTTTATCTGGAGCAGGCGCGTGATATTTATATTAAGGATATTGAAGGCAGGGCAGTCTGCGAGGATTTAATCAAGCGCTATATCCTGGAGCGCAGGAAGATCTTTAACCTCTATAAGGCCTGGCAGAAATTTGGGAGCTATGCGCTAAAGAAACCGCAGGTGTAGGAGCTATGCCGGGTCAAGTCCCCTGACGGAACCTGCTCCGCCTGCGGGCCGAATAACAGCGATACCTGGGGGTGCGTGAGCGTAACCTGTCCGTAGAAAGTATAAGAGAAGAGGGTTGTTCCCGAGCCGCCCCAGCTTTCTAGCTAATAACAGTTATTTCCGTTTCGCCTAACGTAACCGATAGAGGATAAACGAGCATTACCGAACGGCCAAACGGCTTGCTTTTGGTCCGGGGATATGATAATCTATATCTGGAGGTGAGAAAATGACTATACAAGCAGAGTATCTTATTGATGAGAAAGGGACAAAAAAATCTGTAGTTTTATCTATTCGAGATTATATGAGGCTTTGGGAATATCTTGAGGAGATGGAAGATGCCTTGGATCTAAAAAAGGCAAAAGAGTCAACCAAGGGGTTCATTGACCTTGAGCGGCTAACCAGCCGGCTTAAAAAACGGGGACGCATAAATTGAGGTATAGGATTATCATTGAAAATCGAGCCGCTAAAGAGATTGAATCTCTTCCAGACGATATAATTCAATGCGTTACCGACGCGATTAAAGGATTTGAGTTGAATCCGCGTCCGCATGGCGTGAAGAAATTAATTGGAGAAGACGGGTGGCGGATAAAAGTTAGGACATATCGCGTATTGTATATGATAAACGACAAGCAAAGACTCGTTAGTATCTATCGTGTTAAGCATCGCAGGGACGCATATCGCTAAAAATGGCGGTTTCTGGGATAAATTCAATACAAAATGACACCCCATCCCGACATTGGGATAGGCGGATAAACAAGGTAAATCCAGCCAAGAAGAAAGATGAATGGTTTCGCCAGAATCCATTTGACCAGCGTCTGCGTACCCATGAATTAAAGGGGGAATTGTCGGGCGCATGGGCATATTCAATTAACCGGATGATTGGGTATGCGCGAGCGTAACTTGTCCGTAGAAAGTATAAGAGAAGCAAATGGAAGAAAAAACTGATATAGTTGGAAAGCTAGAGAGTTAGAAAGCTGGAAAATCCAGCCCTCCAGCCAAAAAGCTATTAAGTAATCGCTCCAGCTTTTTAGCCAATAACAATTACTTCTTCTTTCGCGTTATGCCTGCCTGCGGCAGGCAGGCAACCGATAGCCGATAAACGAGCGCCGTTGATTTGAATTGCCTTTATTCTATGGCGGTGTTATAATTTTAAGCAGGCAAGAGCAGGGAGGCAGGGGATGAGATTAAGAAGAAAGATTGTAAGAGTTAAGAGACTTTCCGGGGGCGATGATTCATTTGCGGCCGCGCCCGCCGGTAAACTTATATCTTTTATGTGGGAGCTTACAAGGGAAATTTGGTCTCTGCGGGGAGATAAAAATGTTAAACGAAGACTACAAAGAAATATTGCAAATCTTATTAAAGAATAAAGTTAAATTCCTTATCGTCGGGGCATACGCTATGGGGGCATACGGATACCCTCGTGCGACCGGCGATTTTGACATCTGGGTAGAGGCATCTGCGGAAAATTCAAAGAAGGTATATAAATCATTTGTTAAATTCGGCGCACCGCTTTCAGGCATAGAGGAAAATACCTTTGCCGAAAAAGGAATTGTCTTTCAGGTTGGGGTAGCGCCCCGCCGCATTGATATTATCACGCACATTGACGGCGTAAATTTCCGCAAGGCTTATAAAACAAAAGAAAATATTAAAATAGGGAGATTAACCATTCCTTTCATTTCAAAAGAAAATCTCATAAAAAACAAGCAATCTACCAGAAGGGAAAAAGACAGTTTAGACGCCAAGTATTTAAGAAAGTTAGAGGTTAGAGGCTGAAAGTTAGAGGCCTGAGCTTGGGTTTTAACTTCTAACTTTTTTTAAATTGCCTTTATTCTATGGCGGTGTTATAATTTTAAGCAGGAGGTAAAAAATATGGGAATGACCAAGGTATTAGCGAAAGTTAGCAAAGCAGGCAAGAGCAGAGAGGTAGAGTTCCTGGTGGATAGCGGGGCGAGCTACACACTGCTTCCTCAAGAAATCTGCAGGGAATTCAGGTTAAAGCCGATGCGGGAGGCTGCGTTTACTTTGGCAGACGGAACAACCATTAAAAGAAAAATCTCGGAAATACACTTTGAATATAAAGGCCTGCATGGCACGACGCCGGTAATCATTGGAGAAAAAGGCGATGAGGCCCTGCTGGGAGCGTTGACCCTTGAGATATTAGGGTTAGTGTTAAATCCATTCAAGCGCGAGCTTATTTCTATGAAGATGATGCTGGCTTAAAAGATGAGATTAAGAAGAAAAAAGGAAGGATAAAAGATGGCAAAGCGTTTTAAAGATTGGCTGCTTCAGGCAGAAAGCGATTTGGAACATGCTAAAAAGTCTTTAACGATGAAGGATTATAACTGGGCCTGTTTTGCTTCGCAGCAAAGCGCGGAGAAGGGCTTAAAAGCGCTTTATGATTTCCTGGGAGGCGAGGGATGGGGCCACGTAATAATTAAGCTTCTTAAAGAATTACCGCCGGATAAGGTAACGGTTAAAGGCGAACTTTTGCAAGAAGCGGTTTATTTGGACAAGCTTTATATACCCACCCGTTATCCTAATGGAGTAGAGAGCGGCACATCCGCGGATTATTATACTGAAAAGGAAGCACAGGAGGCGATACGATATGCCGGGGATATTCTTTCCTTCGTCAAAACCCAGATTCGTTAATTCAAAGGAAATTATCGCGAAGTTAAAAGAGGTCGCTTTAAATGTTGCCGGAGCCAATGGCAATGTGGCGGCGGTTTACTTATTCGGCTCTCATACACAAGGTAACGCCGGCCTGCACAGCGACGCGGACATACTCGTGGTCCTAAAAAAAGACAGCCGGGCCTGGATGGAGAGACAGGGTGAGTATATTTTAGCCTTTGCCGACGCGCCTGTGCCGGTGGATGTTCTGGTTTATACTAAAGAAGAATTGGATGCCGCTTTAAGAAAGGGAAACAGTTTTTTATCCGCAGCAATCACGGGAATAAAGTTAGTCTAAACCGCTTGTGTTATTCTTTTAGATTGCTTCCTGCCTGCCTGCGGTAGGCAGGCCTGCCGGCAGGCAGGCGTCGCGCCCCCTCGCGTTGCTCGGGGTCGCTCCTCGCAATGAGACTATGTCATAATTGTTCTATAACCAACTTTTGTCATTGCGAGCGACCGCAGGGAGCGAAGCAATCCCAAACTTATCGACGAGATTGCTTCGTCAGCCGTCTTCGACGGCTTTCTCGCAATGACGCGGACTTTGTCATTGCGAGAAAAGGTTATTTTTTGCGGATAGGAATAACAAGAGGCTGCTTAATTTAAATAATGCCATAACCAGGCAGGTATTGAAAAACCCTAAGACAGGCAGGAATATTATGCCCCCGGCAATCCCTGCCAGCCATCCTCCGATAAGGTCAGCCCCGTAAAGCGCCCCCGAGGCCTCTCCTGCCCTGCCGCTCCCCTTCAGGTAAATTTTAGCGGCCAGGGGAAATTCCAGCCCCAAAAGAAAGCCAGAGATATAAAATAACGCCAGGAATATAACTACTGCATATTTATCACAGCGGCCAAAGCCGGCTATAGTTAACCCCAGCACAAGGCAGAATGAGATAATCAGGGTTTCCAGGAGGGCAAATAAGTTAAAATCCCTGCGGATTTTTTCTAATCTTGCGCTCATAAAAATACTGCCTGATGCCGCCCCCGCCATAAACAGGCCGATCAATAAACCGATACTGCGGTAAAGATAGCCGTAGAAAACCTGAAAAGCCAGAATTAGAAGAAGGCTTGCCAGCATTCCGAAAAAACCGGTGGTAAAAATACAATAGGCAGCGGTAAACTTTGTGGCTGTCCAATAGCTATCTCTGTCATTGCGAGCGAGCGTAAGCGAGCGAAGCAATCTCTGCTTTCCCAACGAGATTGCTTCGGCGCTTCGCGCCTCGCAATGACATTGTCGAACTGAAGCCATTTTACGTAAAATAACGAATAAAATAACTGTCAGCGCCGATATCAAAAGAAAAATCTTCTTTAAATCCAGGCCCTGCATAGAGTCATAAAAACCGGCTATTTTACTTGAGAACTGCTTGTTCCAAATAGAGAGCGCTTCAAATAAGGCAAAGGGCCTTAAATCCGAATTGATGCGTTTGGTAGCGCCCTCAAGCGACTGAAAAAACTCTTTTGCCTTCTGCTGATCAAGCCGGTATGCCAGATAATCCGGCATAAGGAGCGTATCCGTAATATTGCGCTCTGAAAGCCGCTCTAACAATTTAGCCGGCCCGGCGGTCAAAATACCCTCCCCGTCAGAGGCAAGGATTATATTATAATCCCCGGGTATAACGCGCACATAACCATAGCTGTCTTTTAAGCCGTTTAATATACAGGCATTGAGCCCTGCCAGCTCCCGGCTTAAATAAGCGGCTGAGCCCGGCAGGCGAAATGCCAGTATGCCCCCTTCTTTTAACTTCTTTTTTGCCAACGAGAAAAATTCCCTGCTGAAATTGCGGTTTGAAGATAAATCCGACGGCGCCGGCTGCCCGATTAATATCAGGTCGTATTTATTTGTCGTCTTGCCGAGGAAAAATCTGGCGTCTGTATTTTTTATCTTAAGGCGCGCATCACTAAATTCCGAATCCGTAAGTGAAGTAGGGTAATTTTTGAGCATCTCAATGAGCAAAGGGTCTAATTCCATATAATCAAGCCTCTTTACAGGATGCTTAAAAACTTCGTTAATCAGCCCTCCTGCCCCGCCGCCGATAAGCAATACTTCTTTGGGGCCGGGAGAAAATAAAAGCGGGAGGTTGCCGAACTCTTCTATGAATTGCTTATCAGGAAAGGGCGTGGTGATAACCGGCAGGCCGTTATAGAAAAAGGTATACTGCCCGCTTTCTTCGGTTACGGCGATGTTTGCGTAAACAGAATTACGATAATCCAGGAGCCTCTGTTTGCCCCACTGCCTGGCTATGGAGGTATCCTGAAGAAAGCCAATTCCATTGCCTGCGGCCAGAAGAATAGCAAAAAATAAAAGCCCGGCGATAAGGTATTTTAGCGGCGGTGAAGCAATCTCTCTGATGGGATTGCTTCGTCGTCCCGACGTCTCGTCGGGACTCCTCGCAATGACACCGCTTTCGTCATTGCTAGCCCCTTTTCTTTCGTCATTGCTAGCCCCTTTTCTTTCGTCATTGCGAGCCCCGAAGGGGCGAAGCAATCTCCTCGCAATGACGCCGGTGTCTGCGGCAATAAATAAACAGATAACAAGGTTAATCACGGCGATAAGAAAAACTATCTGGAATGAGTTTAAGATGGGGATTAAAACAAAGGTCAATACTATGCCGCCAAAAAGCGCTCCGGCTGTCTCCCAGGCATAAACCCTGCCGATTGCCCGGGCAGGGCCTGCCGCGCTTTGCAGTATTTTGCACCCGGCGCTAAAGAGCCCGCCGTGGCAGAAGGCTGCCGGTAAAACTACGATTAAGGAGGAATAAAATATGGCCGCCAGGCCTATCCCCTCCGCAGGCCCGGCGCCAAGCAACCCCTTAAAGGTTCTGGCCAGATACACGGCAAAAAAGAGCGACAATGAAAAAATTACCTGCAGGGCGATAAATAAATTTATTTTATTTTTTATCCGGTCAACCGCCCTGCCTATAATAAAAACCCCCAATGCCTCGGATACCAGCCAGTTTGCCAGAATAATCCCCAAGGTCAATTCATTTCCGAAGAAGCTGACTAATAGTTCCCGCAACAGCAGAGCCTGGGCAACCAGGCCGGAGAGGCCGGTGATAAAAATACTTAAGGTAAGAATATTATTCATTACAACAAGGGCGGGGAAAATAACTCGGCATCCAGAATTCCCTTTATATTTCTGTAGGGGACGCCGCAGCCATTACAGAGCCGGACTATCTGGCTACAGTCCTCCAGGGCAATCGAAGGAATAGCAATCAAGACCTCCTTAACCTGATGCTCCGCGACCAGGCGGGCAAGGTCCTGGCGCGAGCCGATTACCGGAATGCCCTGAATCTTATTGCCAAGCTTAAAAAGGTCATCGTCAAGGAAGCCGACGGGGTTATAATTTAACGATTTATTGCGCTTGATCTCCCGGATGGCCATCTCCCCGGTATCCCCTGCCCCGAAGATTAAGACGTT
>JAZDPH010000053.1:0-3339 GCA_043797735.1 Candidatus Omnitrophota bacterium
CGACGTTTGCCAGCGAAGAGCCGCCGTATTTCTGAACGATTAATCCTTTATGCATATTTAATGAGCGCTTGACTTACGCGACTGTAAAGGAGCGTAAATCAATGCGCGAATTAATCCTGAGTCCCGACGATACGTCGGGACGAAGGATCTATTGTTTAAAATATTGGAATTTAGAAATTGGTATTTGTTTTCTCATTCGTCATTAACGCCTCTAATAAAATACTCCAACAGTTCATGCCCTTTATCAAAATAAAGCTCGGACTTCTCTGCTTCTTTCTCGCTGTAATTGGCGAACTGCCCTCCTGTAATATCCTTGCCGAAGATGCCGAAAACCACCGGGTCACAGGTATGTGTCCTTAGTGAAATCGGCGTAGGGTGATCCGGCAGGACAAGGATGCGCAGTTCTCTTTTTTGCCTGGCCTCTTCCAGCAGGGGCCCCACCACCAACTGATCAAATCTTTCAATAGCGGTTAACTTTTCTCTCAAGTCGCCGTTATGCCCTGCTTCATCAGGCGCCTCTACATGCACAAAAACAAAGTCCTTCACTTCAAGCGACTCCAGGGCGGCCCTGGCTTTAGCGAGATAGTCGGTATCATAATAGCCGGTTGCCCCGCGGACATTTATCACCTCTAACCCCAGGATCCTGCCCAGCCCCTTAAGCAGGTCAACCGCTGAAATAACACTGCCTTCAATGCCGTATTTATCGTAAAACTTCGGCAGTGCGGGCTTCTTCCCCTGGCCCCAGAGCCAAATCATATTAGCGGGATTTTCCTTTAAATCGATTCTCACTAAGTTAATCTCGTGTTTTTCAAGGAGTGCGCGCGAATCCTGCATCAATTTTATAACTGCATCCGCCGCGTCCCCTTTGGGCAGATGAAGAGAGATACTTTTTCCGGTAATGTCATGCGGAGGAGTACATTTTAGGTATTCAAGGTGCTGCTCATGCCCTCGCTTCGCCAGCATAAGGTGGCGGTAGCCGGTGCCCGGATAAAACCTGAGCCTGTTCGTGCCCAGTTTATTCTCGATAAATTCTATCAACACTCTTGCCTCATCGGTAGTAATATGCCCGGCGCTGTAGTCTATAAGCGTATCGCCGCTGGCGGTAATTAAATTACAACGGAAGGCTACATCGTCCTCCTCCAGCTCTACCCCTAAGTTAGCCGCCTCCAGCGGCCCCCTGCCGGTATAGTAAAGCTTGGGGTCATAACCCAGAATAGAGATATTGGCCACATCAGAGGCGGGGCTCATCTTCTCAGGAATAGTCTTTACCCTGCCGAGCCTACCGAACTTGGCGATATAATCCATATTCGGAGTCTTGGCCGCCTCAAGGGGCGTGCGCCCCCCTAATTCCTCAAGGGGGTAATCACTCATCCCGTCGCCGACTAATAGCGCGTATTTCATTATAGTTATGAGTTATGAGTTATGAGTTATGAGTTTTATAGAGTTTAAAAGTTTATCCGCTAATTCCCTTTTGCTTTCTGCCTTGGCAATGCAACCCTTTTTGTCAATGATGAATGCGCGGTAAGGGGTAATTCTGTTTGCCACGATAAAATCAGCACCTGCCTTAATCAATGCCGCCCTCCCGCGGCAAACTAATATATTATCGGAAACACCCGGCTCCAGTTTAAAGATAATTATCTTTGCTTTCGGGGCATAACGGCCAAGTAAAGGAATAATTTTCGGCAGGGGTTTCAGTTTTAAAACCTGCTGCTTTGCGGAACCAAGCTTGCCTTTACTTGTATACTGCGGCTTGAAATCCGCAACCGCTGCATTATGGATTATCAAGTCATACCTGGCTGAACGCAGCTCTTTGATAATTTTATTTTTTAATTCCCCGAAGAACCTGAAGCGCAGCAGCTTTATTTTTTCACCCGGCCCGGAAGACTCGACCGGCCCCAGAAGCAGGGTAACCTTTGCGCCCAGCCGCTGCAGGGAGTTGGCTAATAAAATCCCGGTCTGGCCCGTGGCAATGTTGCTGATTACCCGAACGCTGTCTATAGGGACCCAAGTCGGCCCGGCGGTAATTAGAATCTTCTTATCTTTAAAGTTCATAAAAAATAGGTTTAGGCTTAGGTTAAGGTTAAGGTTTAGCCTCATCCTCATCCTTAACCTTATAACTTTAATATCCTATTTCTCTCAATATCGTCTTTAAATCTGCTTTCAATAATTTCGGCTTCTTCACGCTGGCTATTGCCCGGTCCGGGTCTTTCAAGCCGTGGCCGGTCAATATACAAACTATTCTTCCGCCCCCTGCTTTCTTAAAATAGCCTTTTTTTGCCAATTTCAGAAGCCCGGCGATTGAAGCGGCAGAGGCCGGCTCTACAAATACCCCTTCCTTTGCCGCCAGCAATTTATAGGCAGCCAGTATCTGGCTATCCGAAACCATATCAATAAGGCCTCCTGATTCATCACGGGCCTCTGTTGCCTGCTTCCAGCTTGCCGGATTGCCTATGCGTATCGCTGTGGCGATTGTAGACGGATTTTCTATCGGATGCCCTTTTACGATCGGAGCTGAGCCTTGCGCCTGAAAACCCAGCATCCTAGGCAATTTTTTTATTTTTCCTGCTTCTTTATATTCCTTATACCCCTTCCAGTAGGCGGTAATATTGCCGGCATTGCCCACAGGCATAACCTGAAAATCCGGGGCAGTGCAAAGATATTCGCAGATTTCAAAGGCCGCCGTCTTCTGCCCTTCTATACGGTAAGGATTAAGAGAATTAACCAAAGTGATGGGGCATTTTTTTGTAATCTCCCGGACTAACTCCAGGGCAGCGTCAAAATTGCCCTTTACCGCGTAAACAAGCGCCCCGTGAATAAGCGCTTGAGCTAGTTTACCCAAGGCAATTGCCCCGCTGGGAATAAGCACAATACATTTGATGCCGGCTTTAGCGGAATAGGCGGCTGCCGAAGCAGAGGTGTTGCCGGTAGAGGCGCAGATTACGGCTCCGGAGCCCTCTTCGCAGGCCTTTGAAATCGCCAGAGTCATCCCCCGGTCCTTAAAAGAGCCTGTAGGATTTAACCCTTCATACTTCAGGTAAACTTCCGCGCCAATTAACCTGCTCAAATACTCTGCGCGTATTAAAGGGGTATCCCCCTCCTGCAGGGTAATAACCGGAGTCTTCCCCGTTACCGGCAGGTATTTCTTATATCTATCAATTACTCCGTTATACCTTTGACCTTTGACCTTTGACCTTTGACCTTTTTTCATACGTCCTCTATCCTTATCGCCACCGTTTTCTCCTTTATGGCATCCAAGCGGTCAATCATTGATAAAGCGGCGCGCAATTGTTTTTCTTTTGCCTCATGTATTATCATCACAATCGGCACGACCTTGCTTTT
>JAZDPH010000058.1:0-30586 GCA_043797735.1 Candidatus Omnitrophota bacterium
ACTGATAAAGGCTCATAAGAGGGGAGTAAAAATTAAGGTAATTCTTGATCAAAACATAGATTTTATAGAAAGAAGAGGCGTAAACAGGTGGGCGGCAGAGGGGAAGAATTCAAGGAGTTTTAAGGCCTTAAAAGATGCCGGTATAGACGTGCGGTATGATACCCTCGCCACATATACCCATGCCAAAGTTTTGGTTATAGATAATGAGACGGTTATTTCAGGCAGTTCCAACTGGAGCGAGAGTGGTTTAAGCAAGAATTTTGAGGTCAATACTTTAATAAAATCAAAGGAGTTAGCCGAAGAGATTTCGGCCTCTTTTAAGAATATAAAGACTGCTGAAGGTCCAAGCGTTGAGCCCCAAACGTCAGAAGGGGGCGTTGCTGTATCCTGGAAGTTCTTGGAGAACCCGAAGCTTGCCGGGCGCATGCTTACCAGGCATGACGAGAGGACATTTGACTTATATCTGGCGCTATTAAAGGAGTTTGACGGAAATAGCGAAGGCAAGATAACCCTTAATTCCGAAAAAACGGCTTCTTATTTAGGGATACTTGATAAAATGACTAGAGAGGGCTATAGAAGGCAGATTAACAGGAGCTTAAAAAAGCTTAAAGAGGAATATAGTTTAATAGACTTTAAGCTGCAATATGACAAAGACGCGCAGGTATGGTTATTAGATTATGATAATCCGAAAAGCCCTTATTCAGCGCCTAAAGAGTGGTATTTTCAGGTGCCTAAGGAATATTGGGAGTATGGCTGGGTAAGCAGGCTTTCGCAGAGCGCGAAACTTTGTTATCTTATTAACTTAGCCTATGCCAATATAAGCAATGCTTTTCCCTGGTGGTTTTCCAGTAGAGAGGTTTTGGCTAAGCGTTTTAATATCAGTAAATGGGTTATCAGTAAAGGGATGCAGGAGTTAAGGAGATTGAATTTGATTGATGTTGCATATGACATGCCGGAGGGTGGCTCTTACGAGTCACGCCTGGCCGCATCTTATAAGATATTGCCTCTTTATGACCCGGCCTGGCTTGAATCGGAATGGGATAGGTTAGAGGTGGCTTATGGGAAAAAGAGGCTGAGTGAGGCAAAAAAGTACGCAAAAATAGTCTTTAAGGAAAACGATGCGCAGGTAGTAGAAGATATTATTTTAAGCATAGATGCTTTTGGAAGAGATACGGTCAAGAGGGCATTTGCCATAGCGGCGAAAAAGCGCGTTGATAACTCTAAGAGGTGCTATGAATATGTAAAGGCGACAATTAAGAAGATGGAAGATGCCGAGCCTTAATTCTTTTGGTTTCCTTTATCCATAATCTGTGGTAAAATTGGTTTAATTCTGCATAGGTTATTTAGAGATTGTTTCGCTCCTATCGGGGCTCGCAATGACGGGATTGACTTTAGGCATATGAAAGGCAAATTCATTACTTTTGAAGGCTCCGAAGGCTGCGGCAAGAGCACGCAGTCCAGGATGCTTTATGAGTATTTAAAGAAAAGCCGCAGGCCGGTGGTCTACCTGCGCGAGCCCGGCGCCACAAAGATAAGCGAAAAGATTCGCCAGATCCTCTTGGATGCTGAAAACGAGCGCATCTCTTGCGAATGCGAGATGCTGCTTTATATGGCTGCCCGCGCGCAAATTATCAGCGAGATTATCGAACCGGCGCTTAAAGCGGGAAAGGTTGTTATCTGCGACAGGTTCCTGGATTCTACGGTTGCCTATCAGGGATACGGCCTGGGGATGGATATCGGTTTAATTAAGGAGTTCGGTAAATTTGCCACCCGCAGGATATGCCCGGATTTAACCATACTGCTTGATCTGCCGGTAGAAAAGGGGCTCTATCATCGGCGCCTGGCCAAGGATCGCATTGAAAAAAGGCCGCTTAGTTACCACTCCCGCGTAAGAAAGGGGTATCTCAGGCTGGCCCAAAATGAGCCTGCCAGAATCAAAATTGTGAAAGTAGCCGGGGAAAAAGATACAACCCAAAAAATAATCAGGGAGGTTGTAAAAAAGTATGTCCTTTAATGCGATAAAGGGCCACCAGAGGCCGATTGAGATGCTAAAAAGTTACCTGGCGCAGTCGCGCCTGGAGGGAGGGTATTTATTCAGCGGGCCCGAAGGCGTAGGCAAAAAACTTATTGCTATTGCATTGGCAAAGGCGGTTAATTGCGAAGCTGGACTTGGCGATTCCTGCGGGCAGTGCGCCTCCTGTAGAAAAATAGAAAAGAACCAGCATCCGGACCTGCATCTGATAGAGCCGGGGGCAAGCGATATCAAAATAGAACAGATCCGCCAACTGCAGCATAAGATTGGCCTTAGGCCATACGAGGCAAGAATGAAGGTGTTTATTATAGATAACGCCCATCAATTGACCGCCGAGGCCGCAGGCGCTCTGCTTAAGGTCCTGGAGGAGCCCCCCGGGGATAGCCTGATTATTCTTATCAGCGATAAGCCGTCGTTATTGTTTAAGACCATAATTTCCAGGTGCAAGGTATTGAAGTTTGCCCCTTTTGAGAGGGAGAGGCTCAAAACTCTCTTTAGAGAGGATTTCCGCCTGGATAATAATACGGCGCATTTTTTGGCGTATTTTAGCGAAGGCAGGTTAGGCTGCGGGTTAAGATTGAAGGAGGCCGATACGCTAAGAGAGAAGAACAATATCATTGACGAGTTTGTTTCTGCCCCTAATAAATCCGGGTTTAATAATCTGCCCTCCCAGCAAAGGCAGGATATCCGCAGGTATATGAATATCCTGGCGGGATGGTTAAGGGATATTTATCTGCTTAAAATGGGCCTGCCTTATTCAGAGGCGATTAACCTTGACCGCAGCCAGGAGTTAGTAAAATATGCCCGGAGTTTTTCTGTCGCTGAATTAAACCGCATGTTTGAGGCGCTCTCAGAATCTCTGTTTTACCTGGAGCGCAATATAAACATAAAATTAATCCTATATAACTTAAAGGCGCAATTATGCAGCAGTTAATTTTGGTAAAGTTAAGAGATACAGGGCAGATTTATTCCTGCCCGGTTGATAATCCTGATTTCAAGAGCGGCGATTACGTTATCGTTGAGCATGACCGGGGCTTAGATTATGGCCGCATTGTCCCTTCGGAACAGAAGGCCTGCGCCGGTAAAATAAAAGAGTCCCTGAAAAGAATAGTGCGCCGGGCCAGAGACAACGATTTAAAGCAGATTGAGGAAAATAGAAACAAGGCAAAGGAGGCATTTGGTGTCTGCCTTAAGAAAATTGAAGAGCGCAAACTCCAGATGAAATTAGTGCGGGCGGAATATTCTTTTGACCGCACTAAAATGATTTTTTATTTTACCGCCGACGGCAGGATTGATTTCCGGGACCTGGTTAAGGAACTCGCCAAGATTTTTAAGGCCAGGATTGACCTAAGGCAGATCGGGGTCAGGGATGAGGCCAGGCTGTTCGGGGGTTTCGGCTCCTGCGGCAGGGAGCTTTGCTGTACCGCATTCCTTAAAGACTTTGAGCCGGTTACGATAAAGATGGCTAAGGAGGAGGGGCTGCCTTTGAATCCCCCTAAGATATCGGGTTTATGCGGAAGGCTGATGTGCTGCCTTTCTTTTGAATACGCAACCTATAAACACCTTTCCAAGGGGCTACCACGCGAGGGTGAGCGGATAAATATCCAGCAGGGCAAGGGCAAGGTTGTCAATGTAAATGTTTTTAAGCGCACCGCCACCGTGGAGCTGGAGGACGGTGTGCAGGTAACGATCAATTATTAAATGACGAAAAAATTTTATATAACTACGCCTTTATATTACGTCAATGCCTCCCCGCATATCGGGCATTCTTATACCAATATCGCCGCGGATACCCTGGCGCGTTATATGCGCGGAAAACTTGGCAAGGATAATGTCTGGTTTTTGACCGGCACAGACGAGCATGGCCGCAAAATACAGAAGGCGGCCGAAGAGGCCGGCCTTTCCCCCCAGGAGTTTGCCGACAGAACCGTGCGCCAATTCAGCGAACTCTGGCAAAGGCTTAATATATCATACAACGATTTTATCCGCACTAGCGATGCAAGGCATATCTCTATTGTGCAAAGGGCGCTGGAGATTTTACACGGCAAGGGCGATATCTATGAGGGTAAATACCAGGGCTGGTATTGTGTCCCCTGCGAAACCTTTTGGGTGGATACGCAGCTGTCCGGCCAGAATTGCCCCGACTGCCGGCGGCCGCTTGAGAGGATAAGCGAAACAAATTATTTTTTTAAATTATCCGCCTACCAGGAATGGCTGATAGATTATATTCAAGAGAATCCGCTTTTTATCAGGCCGGAGTTCAGGCGCAACGAGGTTTTAAGTTTCCTGAAACTAAACCGGTTAAACGACCTCTGTATTTCGCGGCCGAAAGAAAGGTTGAGCTGGGGGATACCGTTGCCTTTTAGCCCGGGGCATGTTACTTATGTCTGGTTTGACGCTTTGCTGAATTATATCAGCGCCGTAGGGCACTTTGATAAAGATAACCGGTATATCTCCAAATGGTGGCCGGCGGACCTGCATTTAATCGGTAAGGATATCCTCAGGCAGCATGCGGTCTACTGGCCGATAATATTAAGGGCGCTTGAAATTCAGCCCCCTAAGGCAGTATTTGCCCACGGCTGGTGGATGGTGGGCGAGAATAAGATGTCTAAATCGCGGGGGAATGTCATTTCTCCGCTTGAGATGGCGGAAAAATTCGGCATAGATGCCTACAGGTATTTTCTTCTGCGCGATGTCTCCTTCGGCCAGGACGGAAATTTCTCGGAGGCGGCAATTATAAAAAGGTTTAACGCCGATTTGGCCAATGATTTAGGGAACCTTCTTTACCGCACCCTGACTATGGTGGAAAAGTATTACTCTGGAGAAATCCCTCCTGCGTCTCGGGCCGCCGATGAAGAAGGCAGGGTTATTGAAGCGGCGGTTGCGGATTTAGCGGAGCAGGCGGGTCAATTCCTGGATGCGGCCGGGGATTTTAATTTTGGGGCCGGCCTTGGAGAGATCTGGAAACTTATCAATATGGCCAATAAATATATAGAGGAGAAGAAGCCCTGGGTGCTGGCAAAGGAAAATAAGAGCCAGGATTTGCAGGCATTTATCCGCCTTTTAGTGGAAGTGATACGCGCCGCCGCCGAAGCCTTATCCAGTTTTATGCCCCTTACCGCAGAAGCAATTAAGGAGCAGATTGGTTCGGATAGAATTAAGAAAGGCAAGCCCTTATTTCCCCGCATAGAATCGTAAATCGTTGAACGGTTGTGTGGATAAAAACGTTGTATAAGTTAGATGCTAGATGTTAGACGCTAGATGTTAGACGCCGATTCAGCCTTTAACGTCTAGCATCTAACCTTTAACTTTTAACATTTCACCGATATAACGATAGGCGAATATGTTAATAGATACCCACTGCCATCTGGATTTCCCCGAATTTGACAAAGACCGGGATGAGGTTATCCTGCGCGCTAAGGAGCAGGGCATAGATTACATCATCAATATCGGCTCAAGCCTCCAGGGTTCCCGCAGGTCTCTGGAGTTAGCCGGCCGTTACGAATCCGTTTACGCCGCCGTAGGCATCCATCCCCATGAAGCAGACAGCTTTAATAAACAGGATGAAGAAGAGATCAGGAAGCTTGCTGCCGCAAAAAAGGCCGTAGCCATAGGCGAGACGGGCCTGGATTATTATAAAAACTTTTCCCGGAAGGAAAACCAACTGCCGTTATTTCTCTCTTTGATAAGAATCGCCAAAGAGGCGGGCCTGCCATTGGTAATACACAGCCGTCAGGCGGCTGAGGATACATTGAAGGCCTTAAAAGAGGCGATGCCGCTAAAAGCCGTGGTGCATTGTTTTTCCGGGGATGAAGATTTCTTAAAAGAATGCCTGGATTTAGGGTTCTTTGTTTCCTTTACCTGTAATATTACATATCCCGCTAAGCTATCTAATAGCGGGCGGGATCCCGCCGGTGGAAATAATCTGCTTCAGCGGGATAAAAAGGCCGATAACCTAAGAGGGCTTGTTAAACTTGCGCCGCTTGAGAGGATTTTCTTGGAGACGGATGCGCCGTATTTGGCGCCGCAGGCATTGCGCGGCAGAAGAAACGAGCCGGCTAATGTAAAAATGCTTGCCGGGGAGATTGCCCGCATTAAAGGCGTAGCAGAAGAGCAGGTGGCTGAGGTTACTAGCAGTAACGCTGTGAAGTTTTTCAATATAATATAAGCGTCATTGCGAGCGAGCGCCAGCGAGCGAAGCAATCCCGAAGGTTGCGAGGCGAAGCCGAAGCAATCTAAACAGATTGCTTCGGGCTTGCGCCCTCGCAATGACGGAAAAGAACATTCACGATGAAATCAAGGGTTGCTATCAAAAGATGCGCCGGTTACGATCTCTTGGCGGTAGAGGAGGCCCTGAGCGGGGCGATAGATTCCCTCGGCGGAATAGGGACTTTCCTCAGGCCGGCAAGCAAGGTGCTGGTTAAGCCCAATCTTTTAATGGCAAAGGAGCCGGAGTTCGGAATTACTACTCATCCTGAACTGGTGCGGGCGGTAATCAGGGCCTTAAAGAAAGCCGGCTGTAATATATTTGTCGGGGACAGCCCCAGCGTTTTCGGCGACGAGATTGAAAATGTCGCCGAGGTCTACGCGCGGACCGGGATAAAAAAAATATGCGAAGAAGAAGGAGTCAATTTAGTAGAATTCAATAAGCGGCGGATGCGCAGGGGAATTCCCTTGGCGGCGATGCTGGATGACTGCGACTTTCTGGTAAACCTGCCTAAATTCAAGACCCATAACTTTACCCTTCTTACCGGAGCAATAAAAAACCTCTTCGGGTTGGTAGTGGAGACCTATAAAACCGAGATTCATAAGAATTATTTCCGGGTAAAAGATTTTTCAAAAATACTGGTTGATATTTACCAAGAGGCAAAGCCCTGTTTGACTATTGTTGACGGTATCGTGGCGATGGAGGGGGACGGGCCGGCAACGGCCGGCAAATTACGAAACACTAATTTATTGTTGGCTTCGGCTGATTGCGTCGCACTCGATGCGGTGCTGGCATTGATTATGGGAGTGGGGCCTCTGGATATTCTTACTACCAAAGAGGCGCAAGATAGGGGCTTAGGTTGTGCCGATATGGAAAAAATAGAAATTATCGGCGAGCAGCTTAAGGATGTCGTAGGAGAGCCGTTTTTATTACCGTCTGCTTCCCTGAAGAGCCGCCTTATTCCGCCGCCGTTTATGAATCTGGCGATGAGGATGATTAAATACCGGCCGTATTGCCTGCATAGTAATTGCATCAAGTGCAGCGCCTGTGTGAAGGCTTGCCCGGATAAATGCATCAAGTTAAATAATAACCGTATTGTTTTTGATTACCGCGAATGTATCGCCTGTTTTTGCTGCCAGGAGGTTTGCCCGGCTTCGGCGATCAAGGTAAAAAAGAGCCTGCTGGCGAAGGTAGTTGGGCTATAAAGTAAGAGTTTTTGATATTCTGCAGAATATCAAAAGCCATAGGCTACTTAGCGGATGGAATTAATGGAGTGAATATGAATATTAAAACTATTGAGTGGAAGAAGGGGCGGGTTAAGTTAATTGATCAGACTAAACTTCCCGGCAAACTGGAATACCTTCAGACCGATAGCTTAAAGGAGCTCTGGCAGGCGATTAAAGTCCTTAAGGTGCGCGGGGCTCCGGCTCTCGGCGCCGCGGCGGCGCTGGGAGTATATTTAGGCATAAAGGATTCAAGGGCAAAAAATTTTGCGCAGTTTAGCAGAGAATTGGATAGAGTTGTCAAATACCTTGCCTCATCCAGGCCTACGGCGAGAAACCTTTTCTGGGGGTTGGAGAGGTTACGCGGCGCCGCCGTAAAGAATAAAGATAAACCGGTAGCCCAGATCAAGAAGCTGCTCTTGAGAGAAGCAGAAGAGATAATCCAGGAGGATAGGCGGGCCTGCCGGCAGATGGGCCGTTACGGCGCCAAATTATTTAAAGACGGCGACAATGTGCTTACGGTCTGCAATGCGGGAATTCTTGCCACAATTGATTATGGGACGGCGCTGGGGGTAATTTACCGCGCCAAAGAAGAGGGTAAACGCCTGAAGGTATACGCCTGCGAAACCCGGCCCCTCTTGCAGGGGGCGCGCCTGAGCAGCTGGGAGTTGAAGAAGAGCGGCATTGACGTTACCCTTATATGCGACAATATGGCAGGGACGTTGATGAAGCAGGGCAGGATTGACCGGGTAATTGCCGGGGCAGACCGCATTGCCGCAAACGGCGATACCGCCAATAAAATCGGCACCTATAATCTTGCGGTCTTAAGCCGGTATCATGAGATTCCTTTTTATATTTCCGCGCCCTGCTCTACTTTTGACTTAAGCATAAGAGACGGCAGGGGCATCCCGATAGAAGAGCGCAGCAGCAAAGAGGTTACTGAATTATTTTTTAAACGGCCCATTGCGCCGGAGGGTGTTAAGGTTTATAACCCGGCCTTTGACGTGACGCCTGCCGGCTTAATCAGCGCAATAATTACCGAGCGCGGGGTGATCAAGCCGCCGTATTTGAAGAATATAAACGCTTTATTTTAACTCCTGTTTAAGGGGCAGTAAGGAGTAGTAGGGTATAGTAGGGGGTAGTAGGGGAAAATTATTATTCAATGCCAACCTTAAGTGATTTAGGAGAATTCGGTTTAATCGCGCGGATAAAGAAATCGATTAAAACCGATTCCTCCGTGGTTAAAGGAATCGGCGATGACTGCGCCGTCCTGAAGCTGGATGCTAAAAGATACGCCCTGGCAACCTCGGATATGCTGGTAGAGGGCGTAGACTTTACTCTTAAGGATGATGCCTGTTTAGTCGGCAGGAAGGCAATTGCCGCTTCAGTCAGCGACATCGCCGCCTGCGCGGGCACCCCTCGTTATTGCCTGGTTTCGCTGGGCCTGCCGGCAGGGAGCAAGGCGAGTTTTACCGACAGGCTCCTTAAGGGGATGCGCGCTATCGCTAAAAAATATGATATTAATATCGTAGGCGGTGATATAAGCGGCGCCAGGCAGGTTGTGATTAACGTAGCGATGTGGGGCCAGGTAGAGAAAAACAAGCTGGCCTTAAGAAGCAGCGCTTGTGCCGGCGATATAATATTTGTAACCGGCGAGCTTGGCGGCTCTATTTCCGGAAAGCACCTTAAGTTTATCCCGCGCGTTAAAGAGGCGCGGTTTCTGGCGCGAAACTTTAAATTAAACGCGATGATTGATGTCTCCGATGGATTAATTCAGGATTTAACCCATATCCTGCGGGCAAGCAGCCTCGGAGCAGCGCTCTACGGGGAGCTGATTCCGTTAAGCAGATGCGCGCGTAATTTATCCGACGCGCTTTATTCGGGCGAGGATTTCGAACTGCTTTTTACCTTGCCGCTTCAAGAGGCCAAGAGGCTGATGCGTAAAAAGATGAAAATTTTTAAGCCTATCGGAGAAATCAGAGGCAGGGGTTTCGGGTTAAGGCTAATCGATAAAAATAACAAAGAATTAATTCTTAAGCCAAAGGGGTTCCGGCATTTCTAAAGAGACCTCTAAAAAATCTTTCTAATGAATTCGTGCAAGACAATATTTCTTCAGGGATATCTTAAAAAATGAAATTCATTTCTAATTCGTCAAAGGAGACGATAAATCTGGGAAAGAGAATAGCGCGGCGGCTTGAGCCTGCTGATATAATATGCCTCTTCGGAGAATTAGGGGCGGGTAAGACCGTGTTGGTAAAGGGAATAGCCGAAGGCCTGGGTATTGATAAAAATAAAGTAGCCAGCCCGTCGTTTGTTTTACTGCATATGTATGAAAAAGCAAGGCTGCCCTTGTATCACTTTGACCTGTATCGGCTTGCCGGGCCCCTGGAGATAGCCTGCGCGGGGTTTGAAGAATATCTTTATGACGCAGGCGCCTCTGTAATCGAGTGGGCAGAGAGGTTGAGGTATCTATTGCCGAAGGAATTTCTTAAAATAGAGTTCTTTATTAAAGGAAAGAACAGCCGCTTATTAAAATTTAGCGCATTCGGAGAGCGTTACAAAAAATTAGTACAAAAGATATATGAAGATACTAGCCGTTGATACCAGCACAAATTTTTTATGCCTTGGTTTGTCCGACGGGCACAGGTTTTACGAATACAACCTGGAATTAGGCCGGCGGCTTTCTTCTTTGTTAGCGCCGGCGCTAAAGAGGACGGTAGAGGCCGCGGGATGGAAACTAAAAGACATAGATTACCTTGCTTGCGGCTTAGGCCCGGGTTCTTTTACCGGACTGCGCTTAGGGATGGCCGCGGTAAAGGGCCTGGGTTGGGCGCTGAATAAGCCGTTAGTAGGTATTCCCAGCCTGGACATATTAGCGGCACAGGTTAAAGAAGAGGGGCGCGAGATAGCCGTTATTGTTGACGCCAGAAGGGGCTTGGTTTATTGCGGCATTTACAAAAATAAAAACGGCAGGATTAAAAGAATTGCCCCCTACGCGCTTTTGAACGAAGAGGAATTGTTTAAAAGCATTAAAGATAACTCTATTATACTGGGCAATGGCGTCAATTTATGCCGGGAAAGAATCCTGCATAAGGTTAAAGCAGTAACTATTTTAGATAAGGACTACTGGTATCCTAAGGCGCGCAATATGATGGAGTTGGCTTTAGAGAGGATCAGGGATAAGAAAATCAGCAATGCCTTTGCTCTCAAGCCGATTTATCTATATCCGAAGGAATGCCAGGTTAAGCATATTATGCAATAAGGATTAGGTTAAGGTTGAGGTTTAGGAAGACTTAACCTCAACCTAATCCTTAACCTTTACAATTATGAGGAATAAAATAAATTCAATCGGATACCGTCCTACCTGGGCGGAAGTTAACCTGAATAACCTCGAGTTTAACCTCAGCCAGATAAAAAAAATGGTCTCCCCGCGGACTAAAATCATGGCCTGCGTCAAGGCCGATGCCTACGGCCACGGCCTGGTTCCGGTATCAAAAAAGTTAGCGGCCTCAGGCGCCGACTTTCTGGGGGTTGCCTCAATTGACGAGGGGATAAAATTAAGGCAGGCAGGGATCAGCCTGCCTGTTCTTGTCCTGGGGCTGGTATTTAAAAAAGACGCCGGGGCCTTATTTGAATACGCGCTTACCCCTACCCTCTGCGACGCCGGCCTTGCCGCGGGCTTAAATAAAAAAGCCGCTTCTTTAGCAAAACCCCTTAATGTGCATATTAAGGTTGATACGGGGATGAACAGGATCGGCGTCCTGCACGCTGAGGCCGCGGGCCTACTGAAGAAAATCCGCCGCCTTAAGTTTATCAATATCCAGGGCATCTATACGCATTTCGCGTTTGCGGATACAAACAGGGATTTTACCCTGCACCAGTTAAGTTTATTTAACCGCCTGCTTAACGATTTGCGTAAAGCCGGCATTCAGGTTCCCCTGATACATACGGCAAACAGTATGGGTGTGGTCGGTTACAGAGAAAGCCATTTTAATATGGTCAGGCCGGGCCTGGCCATCTACGGGCTTTATCCTAAGCCGGGGCTGAAAATAAAACTGAAACCGGCTTTGAGCCTGAAGACCAGGGTAATATTTGCCAAAGAGCTGCCTGCCGGAAGCGGGATAAGTTACGGGCATGCCTATGTTACCAAAAATAAAACTAATATTCTTACCCTTCCCATCGGCTATGGAGACGGCTACCCCCGTAACTTATCCAATAAGGCCGCGGTGCTGATAAAGGGAAAACGCTTTAAGGCTTGCGGGAAAATCTGTATGGATCAGATGATGGTCGATGCAGGAGGTTTTCCGGCAAGGGCCGGGGATGAGGTTGTGCTCATCGGCTCTCAAGGAAAAGACAGGATTACTTCAGAGGAGTTAGCCGGGCTTTCCGGGACAATCCCCTATGAAATTGTCTGCGGCCTGGGCAGCCGCATACCGCGGGTGTATGTTGGTTAAGGCAGGCTTGCGATCATATATAACCCGAAGGCGAGGGCAATGATGTGGCTTAGAGATGCTGCCAGCGCCGGAAAAAGAACCCCGCCTTTCCCCAGGGCAATACTTATCGCCTCCAAGACATAATACAAAAAACCCATCATTATTGATAGGCCGATAGAGGAGAGGCCGGTGGCGCGCCTTCTCATTAACAGGGAGAAGGGTATGCCCAGCAGGATTATAATCATATTCGTAAAAGGCGAGAAGAACTTTTGATAAAGGTCAACTTTTAGGTTTCTGGTTATCGTTGTTGCCCCGCTCTTAGAGAATTTCCAGATGTAATCTTCCAGCTGCGCTATGGTCATATAGCTGGGCCGCTGCCTTTGGTTTACGAAGTCGTGCGGGGCCTCGGGTATAGCCATTATTTCCTTTTCAAAGTATTGCGGCTCGTCGATCATCCGGCCGTCCGCGGAGAAATTATAAGTAATGCATTGCTGGAATTCCCACATTCTGTCTTTATAGGCGCCTTTATTGGCGACGATCTTTTTAACTACGTTTTGTTTATTGTCCTGCTGGAGTATAATTATTCCCTCCATAGTATTTGTGGCGGCGTAAAACTTGTTTATAAAATATAGGCGGTTTTTCAGGCCGTACATCGTAAGGTTAGTGATGATGTTTTCTTTGCCCAGGCGGCTGTTTCTTTCCCCCTCCCACATCTGCTCCCTGATTTTTTCGGTCATGGCCAGTGATTGGGGCAGGAGGCGGTCGTTTACCCAGAAGGCAAAGAGGCTGATTATCGCCCCCAGCAGAATTACCGTTTTGCTGATCTGGACTATGCTTAAACCCGAGGAGCGCATAGCAATGATTTCATTGTCGTGGTTTAGTTTTCCGAAGGCATAGAGGGTAGAAAGCAGGCAGGCGAAAGGCGAGACCTGCACGAACATAATCGGCAGAAAACAGAGGTAATACTGGATGAGCATTGACAAAGAGACTTTGTATTTGAGTATATCCTCCAGGTTTGTTAAGAGGTCAATGGTAATATAGAGAAAGAGAAATACGAATACGCAGGAGAGGAATATCAGCACTACCGATTTTAATATATAGCGGTCTAAGATGCGCATAGTTTATAGGTTAAAAATATGCCGATAGAGCCCAATAAAAAATTGGGGGCCCACATTATAATTGACGGCGGCATAACGCCTTCAATCCCCAGCGCCGTGCAGCCGATAAACATAGGATAATATATGACCATAATCAGGATGGCGATGCCGACGTTGATGGATTTTTCGCGGCGGCGGGTCATCATCGCCAGAGGCGCGCCCAGCAGGATAAAGACAAGGCAGGAGAAGGCCAGGGTTAATTTTTCGTTTATCTCTACAAACAGGGGGGCGGGGTCAATGTTATCTTTTTTTAGCTCGGAGGTCTGCTTTTTTAATTCCTGAATAGTCATATCCTTGGGTTTTTTATTGATTTTGCCGCCATCCTGCGACTGGGCAAGGTTTAAGTTCATAAAATAAGTCTTAAAGTTTAATTTATAGAAATTGGCCGGGTTTTGCGGGTCGGGTTCGTCGGAGGTCCCGTCCATCAGTTTGAGTTTGACGGAATTTTTCTCTTGCATGGTGATAAACTCCCCGCTTTTGGCGACGATGGTGCGGGTGGGCTTATTCTCGCCCTGGGGTTCGTAAATCCTGACGTTGTAGAGTTTGTTTTTCTTCTGGTCAACCTTGTAAATAAAGAGGACGTATTTTTGGAAAGAGTTGATGAATACTCCTTCTTCAAACGCGGCGGTGGGGTTTTTCAGGCCTACTTCCTTGATGGTCTTTCTATAGGCAAAATGGGAGAAACTTGCGGCACGGTCGTTAAATATGACCAGCCCCAGGCTGAGGATTAAGCCGGAGATAATAAAAGGGAATACCAGGCTGAAAAGGTTTACCCCGCTGGCGCGGATAGCGGTGATTTCGTTGTCGCTTGCCAGCCTCCCCAGGCAGATGAGTATCGCAACCAGCACGGAGATGGGCAGGGCGTAAGTGATGATGTAAGGGGTCATAAACATAAAAATCTTCAGGACGCTTATGATAGATACCCCTTTATTAATTACTAGGTCGGCGATCTTATTGAGGTTGCCCAGAAGGGCCATCACAAAGGTCAGTACCCCCAAAGTAAGAAAGAGGGGCCCGAGGAATTCTTTTAGAAAATAATTTCGTAATATGCGCATACTTTAATTTGATTGAACAGTGTCTATAATTTTATCGTCATTCAGACTGTGTCGCATGCCACAAAAGTGGAGTAAGTTTGTCATTGCGAGGAGCGAAGCGACGAAGCAATCCCGTAAAGAGAGATTGCTTCGCCACTGCGGTGGCTCGCAATGACGCGCGTTTTACTATTATGACACAGTCTGATTGCGAGGAGCCACCCCTTCGCTTCGCTCAGGGTCGGTTTCCTCGCAATGACCTCTTAATTCGCAAGAGTCAGGACAAAGACGATATTTGCCCCGCCGTTTTTCTTTAAGGCATAAGCCGCTTCGGAGGAGGTGGCGCCGCTGGTTAAGACGTCGTCTACCAGCAGCAGGTTTTTTCCTCTTATCTTATCTTGCGCGGCTATAGAGAAACTGTCCCTGACATTATGCAGGCGTTCGGTTATCGCCAGTTCCGTTTGGCTGCGGCTATGGCGGCTGCGCAGGAGTATATTCTTTAGCAGTTCTTTTTTAAACTCCCCGGCGATAAACCCGGAGAGGATTTCTGCCTGGTTGAACTCCCGTTCGCGCAGGCGCGTCTTATGGAGGGGCATGGGTATTATATAGTCAAGCTCATCCATCGGAAGTTCATATTCTTTTATAAAATCAGACATCAGCCGGCTTAACGGCCTGCCCAGGTACTCTTTGCCGTTATATTTGAATTGATGGATAAGTTCCCTGATTACGCCGTCGTAAACGCAGGGGCTGAATGCCCGGTCAAAGTGCAGTGTGGTTTTCTGGCAGCGCAGGCAGATGTTTTTTGTGAAAGCCGCCTTATTAAGGCGCCTGCCGCAGCAGCGGCAGAAGGGGGGAGTATTTTTTTTGATGCCTGACCAGCAGCGGCTGCAGATAAGTTTTTCCACCGAGGCCTGGCTTAGCTTATCTTTGCAGGCATGGCACTTCCTCGGATAAACCAGGCCTGCCAACCCCTCCATAAACCGGCGTATCATAAAAGATATAATACCATTAAACCGCCGTTTGTCAATATCGCTGCAAGTTGCTCCAAGTCGCCCCGCAAAGACATTTACTTTCCTGTATAGAAATTTCAGTTGACAAGCCATAAATTTTTGTTATAATTTTATATAACATAATATTCAAATATTACAATATAAGAAAATAAGAAAATGGAAGATTTAGCTTATAAAATTCAGGCAGATTTTATAAGGGCGTTAGCCCATCCTGTGCGGCTGCAAATATTGGAGTTATTAAAAAAAGGAGAACAAAATGTCGGCAGCATTGTTAAAGTTTTAGGAATTCAACAATCGAGCCTTTCGCGGCATTTAACTATTCTAAAAGAGAGCGGAATCCTAAAAGCAAGGCAGCAGGGCCTGTTGATTTATTACGGTATAGAAGACCACGACATTTTTAAAGTACTTAAGCCCATAAGGAACTTGTTATGCAAGAGGCTAAAAAGGACAGAAGGGGCTTTAAGGAGCTTGGAGAAGGAATAAATATCGGCTTACTTATTATTGGCAAGTAAGCCAGAGACCAAAAATCAAAAATAAGATAAAAAATGGGGGGAATGTGAAAACATTCTCTCATTTTTATAGATACTCTTACCGGGTAGTTCAAGTTTAATTTATCCCGTCGTAATTCTATCCCCCTGCCTTTTATCTTAATAATAACGCAGAAGAATCCTTTTTCGTGAAAAGAGGCTAAGAAATGGTTAAAGAGCTTATTTTTGGCGTTGTGGGTGGATTGGGCCTTTTTATCTATGGAATATGGGAGATGAGCGAAGGTTTGCACAAGGCCTGCGGGGAGAGAATGAAAAAAATTCTCCATAACTTTACCGGTAGCCCCCTAAAAGGAGTTTTGGTCGGGACAGGCATCACCAGCATAATCCAATCTTCTTCTGCCACGACTGTTATGGTAGTAGGATTTGTGAACGCTGGGCTGATGACGCTCGTGCAGGCATTAGGCGTGATATTCGGCGCAAATATAGGCACAACCGTTACCGCGCAGTTGATCGCTTTTAAACTTACGGATTACGCGCTTCCGATAATCGGCTTGGGGGTGTTGACCGTGCTCTTTGCCAAAAAAAAGTCCCATAAATACATAGGGGAATTTCTGTTAGGATTCGGTATTTTGTTTTTAGGCTTAAATATATTAACCAGCGTAGTTAAGCCTTTGGGAGAATACCCTGCATTTAATAATATACTGATAAGCTTCAGTAAAAACGCGATTCTGGGCATATTGGCAGGCGCGGTTATTACAGCAATTTTACAGAGCAGCTCTGTGACGATAGGTATGGTCATAGGTTTGTCAATGGCGAATTTGGTCGATTTAAAAGCAGCTGTGCCTTTGATTTTGGGTTGTAATATCGGGACATGCGTTACAGCCCTTATTGCCTCTGTAGGCACGAATATCTCTGCAAAGAGGGTAGCTATGGCCCACATTATGTTCAATGTTATCGGAGTAGTCATTTCTCTTCCTTTCCTCGGCCTTTTTGAGCGTATAGTCGTTTCCATGTCAAGCGAGTTACCGCGACAGATTGCCAACGCGCATACTTTGTTTAATGTGGTAAACACAGTTGTCTTTCTTCCCTTTACGTATCTATATGCCAATTTTCTCACTAAAATAATTAAGGGCAAAGATAAAGAGGAAATCGAATATCTGCCTAAGTTTCTGGGGCTCCATTTATTAAATACACCGCCTATTGCTTTGGAAGCGGCCGTTAAAGAAGCTGTCAGGACTTTAGGCATAACTCAAAAAATGGTTAATTTGGCAATGGATAGTTTTTTAAAGAATGACCTAGAACTTCTTGAGAGAATAACGCGCAGTGAAGAAACTGTCGATTCTTTAAGAGAAGCGATTACCAGCTATCTTGTTGAATTAATGCAGAAGGAGTTGAGCTTGGATGAATCCAGGAAGATCCCGGCCATTATCCACGCAATTAACGATATTGAAAGGATAGGTGACCATGCAGGGAATTTAAGGGATTTGGCTGAACAAAAAATTGAAAATCGCTTAGGTTTTTCTCCCATAGCTATCGAAGAACTTAATAAGATGCACAATGATATAAATGTAATGATTAGCGGTTCAATCAATGCAATGAAATCAAATAATATTGACGAGGCAAAGCTCGTTTTAGAGCAGGAACAAGGGATTAATGCCTTAAGGGACAGGCTAAAGAATAATCATGTAAGACGACTTGAAAAAGGAGAATGTAATGTGCTTCCCGGGGTGGTTTTTCTGGACATAATCAGCAATCTTGAGAAGATCGGAGATCATCTTACGAATATAGCTCAAGCAGTAATAGAAAGTCTGCAGTAAATACAATACGGTCTTCTTAAGGATAGTTCCTGTTCATAAAGAAGAACAAATAATTTTTATAAAAGTCATAATAGAAGATGACGATAAAAAGGCCAGAAGATGAAAGGAGGTGATAGAAATGAAAAAGACAGGTATTCTGTTAATTCTTGCGGTTGTTGCTAGTGTGTTTTTGTTGGTAGGCTGTAAATCAGCCTCGGAATTACCCCAGGATGCTACAAATACTGCCCAGCAATAAAAAAAATTAAGGAGGTGAGTAAATATGAAAAGGAGTATAAAGTTTATTTTTTGTTTGTTTCTGATTATCAGTGTACTGACTGTAATAGGATCCCCTTTTGCTTTCTCTCAAGAGGAGAAAGCAGGCGCCTTAGCAAAAGAAATCTCAGGGGATATTGCTTCGGTGGATTTAAAAAATTCAGCAATAGTTATTAAACAACTTAAGGATGAGAAAAGCTTAACTTACGAGACGGTTACTGTCTATGTCGATAATTCAACTTCCATTGAGGACGATTATGAAACAATAACTATTGCAGAGATTAAAGCGGGTGATAGGGTCACGGTAGAGTATGTCACCGATAAGGCAGGGAAAAACATCGCCAGTAATATACGGGTTAAGCCGAAAGAGTAAATATAATTTTTTACTGTAATGATTGGAGGTATTTTCATGGGCAAAAAGAAAAAGGTTAATAACCAGAAAAAGGCGGAGAAGCCGGCGGAGCAATCGTCATCTGTGTCTCAACAGCCGAGTTGTGCACAATCGTCCGATAAAGTCCAGAATTAATTTTTAGTCTGCATACATTAACGCCCTGTTAGGCTTTCGTTCTAACAGGGCGTTAATGTCATACAGATTGGCATTAGGTGCAAAATTACAATAGTTTCATTAGGTATCTTTTGGAATGACCGATGAAGATTATTAGGCGTTGGGCAATCATTATTGTAGGGGTAGTTATTATTGTGGCCGGTATTATCATATCTCCTATACCGGGGCCCGGGGGTATGCCTGTTATCCTTGGCGGATTGATGGTATTGGCTCTTGAGGTTGCATTTGCTAGAAAGGTTCTGCTTAAGCTAAGAAGGCTTTACGGCGCGTTTAACCTTTGGAGAAGAAATAATCAGATGTTATGGATATGTTTACTCATCGGAATAATTATCTCGTATATTATTTTCGGTATTTTATTATATAAGCATTTTTTTAAATGGCTTAACTCTAGCGAGACTCTACTTAGGCGTTGAGCCTAAAAAGCGTCCGTTTGATTACTGCAGTTAAATATCTTTAAAGGGATACTGGAGGCAACGTTGATTGATTCTAAGATAGCATCGTTGGTAATCTTTATTTTGGCCTACAGCCTTTTTGTATTCTTGACAAAGAGAAGGACGCTTATTGCGGTAAGCGCCGCCGTTTTATTGATATTATTAAAATCAATTTCATTGAGAGGAGCGCTTTCTTCAATTAACTGGAACGTTATGGGTATCTTTGTCGGGACGCTTTTTGTCGCCGATATTTTTATGGAAAGCCGCGTGCCTGCGTATATTGCTGAGATTATCGTTGGTAAGGCAAAAAATACCGCTTGGGCGATATTATTCATTTGTTTATTAACCGGGTTTATCTCGGCATTCGTAGAAAACGTGGCGACAGTTCTTATTGTTGCGCCGATCGCGTTATCTTTAGCTAAAAAGCTGCAAATCAATCCCGTAAAAATGATGATAGCTATAGCTATTTCAAGCAATTTGCAGGGTACCGCTACGTTGATTGGCGATCCTCCCAGCATGCTTTTAGGCGGTTTTGCCAAGATGAATTTCGGCGACTTCTTTTTTTACAAAGGAAGGCCAAGTATATTCTTTGCGGTCGAGTTGGGAGCAACGGCATCCTTTTTTATCCTATATTTTATTTTCAAGAGCCATAGGGAGAAAGCCCAAGTCGTAGAAATCGAAAAGATTAAGTCGTGGACCCCCACAATTATTTTAGTCTTGCTCATTTTTCTCCTGGCGGCTTCCTCTTTCTTCGATTCCGGCTTTTCTTATATGGCCGGTATTCTTTGCATGGCAGCCGGAGGGGTATCGCTTCTTTGGGAGAAATATATTAACAAAGGCTCGATTATAGAGGGAATTAGGTCTTTAGATTGGGATACGACCTTTTTCCTCATTGGTATATTCATTTTGGTTGGGAGTCTTACTGTTAACGGATGGATCGAAAGCATATCGGGTTATCTTTCGGGATTGGTCGGCGGGAATATATTTCTGGGCTATACGCTTATCGTGTTTATTTCAGTTTTTCTATCTGCCTTTATAGATAACGTCCCTTTTCTGGCCGCGATGCTTCCGGTCGCGGTCTCTATGTCAGCCAAGCTTAACATAAATCAAGAGTTATTGCTTTTTGGTTTACTTATCGGAACCAGCTTAGGCGGGAATATTACGCCAATCGGAGCTTCAGCTAACATAGCAGCCTGCAGCTTGCTTAAAAAAGAAGGTTATATCGTGAATTTCAAGGAATTTGTAAAAATAGGGTTTCCGTTTACAATAGCGGCCGTAACCGCAGCATATTTATTTATTTGGTTTGTATGGAGCCGTTAAGGTATTTATTATGATGAAAGCTTTTATAAGAAAATCAAAACCATTTTTATTGCTTTGTACGGTTCTGGCCATAGGCTGTGCGGGTGAGAAAATCGGATTTTCTATGAAGCAGTGCATTGCGCTCAGTGTTTTTTCTTTGTCAATCATCGGGGCGCTGTTTTTTTGGGAATCGCGGCTTAGCTTTTTATTCTTTGGAACAGGAGTTTTGCTTATTACCGGAGCAGTTGATTTGGAGAATATTGTTAAGTTTGCTTCACTCGATGTAATATTTTTCATCATTGGTATGATGATTTTGATAGGCATGCTCAATGATGCCGGATTGTTTTATTTTATCATCACCAGGTTATTAAGGGCTGCCCATTTGACCGGCGTAAGATTATTTATGCGGCTTATGTTTATATCGGCAATTCTTTCCGGCCTTATGGGCGAGGTAGCTTCTATCGTTATTATGACAAAAATTATATTAGACATATCTGATTTTTTTGAGATAGACCCGGTTCCCCTGCTGATATCATCTGTTTTAGCAACTAATATTGGCTCATCCGGTACCTTATTGGGAAACCCCATAGGCATCCTTATTGCTGCAAGAGGAAATTTATCTTTCGAAGATTTCCTTATACATGCTTTTCCCATTACAATATTGGTTTTAGTTGCTTCTATTTCATTATTGCGCATTTGGTTTAGGAAATATATTGGTCAATTAAACAGGAAAATCAAGGATATTAGCGGGAATAGTTTATTTTTATCACTGATAACGATTTCCCCCGATAGGAAGTTAAAGGTGAGTGTAGGAATTTTTCTTGCTACCTTACTTGTTATTGCGTTGCATCGAAGACTTGAGCTCTTCTTTGGTATCCAGGAAAACGCATTACTGCTTATTATTCCTTTAGTTTCAGCAGGAATAGCTTTATTTTACCGTTCAGATAGAATGCGCCATTATATTGAACACGATGTAGAATGGATGTCTATCCTGTTCTTTTTATTTCTTTTTGCGCAAGCAGGGGCCATAAAGTATTCAGGTATATCAGATTTTTTTGCGAAAAAGTTGATAGAAAGCATTAACGTCAACCCGGCTTTACTATCAGGAGTGATCCTGTTCTCAAGCGGGATACTATCCAGTATATTAGATAATACTGTTGTAGTGGCAGCATATATTCCCGTTATTCAGAGTCTTACCGCTTTTGGCATAACCGTAAAACCGTTATGGTGGGCGATATTATTCGGAGCCTGCTATGGCGGGAACATTACCGTTATAGGCTCTACGGCCAACATTGTTGCTATGGATATTCTCGAAAAAAAGAAGAAAATGAAAATTGGTTTTGCGCGCTGGATAAAAATTGGTCTTGTTGTTGGTATTTTTAGCATGTTCATGGCGTACGCATTAATACTTTTAAAGACTTTCTGATATGAATTAGCTATCTGATATTATATTGACAGAAGGCGGGGGGGATAGTAGAATGAAATGGCTATGGGCAAAGAAAGTATCGTGGAGTTAAAATTAAAGTTATTGGCGCTCTTGAAGAAAGAGGCGTATAAAAAGGGAAAATTTGTCTTATCTTCAGGCAAGACAAGCGATTATTACCTTGACGGCAGGGCAATTACCCTTACCCCGCAGGGCGCCTATTTTACAGCAAGCATCATATTGGAGATGCTCAAAGATGATGATATAGGCGCTGTCGGAGGCCCGACATTAGGCGCGGACCCTATTGTGGGGGCAATTGCCTGTCTGGCGCAGATAAACAACATTCCCTTAAAGGCCTTCATTGTGCGCAAGGCCGCCAAAGGCCACGGCACACAGCGGCAGATTGAGGGGCCGCAGTTGGAGCCGGGCCTGCGGGTAGCGCTGGTTGACGATATCGCTACCAGCGGCAAGGCGCTGATTGAGGCAAAAAAGGCTTTGGAGGCAGCACAGGTAAAGGTTTGCCGGGCAATCGTTATCGTTGACAGGGAAGAGGGCGCGGCAGAAAACCTAAGAAATTCAGGCTTAAAATTAGAGCCTATATTTTCCCGCTCAGATCTTGATTAGGGGCGGGATTCCGCTTCCAGCGGGACAGGCAGAAGACATCCATCCTTAGTGAGCAGACAAAGAATAGTAGTCGTCGGCGGCGGGCCTGCCGGAATGATGGCAGCGATCAGGGCCGCCGGGCTTAAACAAGAAGTAACTCTCCTGGAAAAAAATTCCGTCCTCGGCAAGAAACTCCTCTTAAGCGGCAAGGGCCGCTGTAACCTTACAAACTATTGCAACCTGGATTCATTTTTGCAAAGATTTTCCGGAAATGCCCAGTTCTTAAGGGGCGCGTTTAAGAAATTTTTTAACCGGGATTTACTGGATTTTTTTGAAAAAAGGGGCCTGAGGTTAAAGGTGGAAAGGCAGCAGCGTGTTTTTCCCGCCAGCGATAAATCCGCCAGCGTGCTGGAGGTGCTAGAGAGGGAGTTAGTTAAAAATAAAGTGAACCTTCTTTACGGCAGCCGCCTCCAAGATATCGTTGTCGGCGACGGCCGCCTGAAGGCGGTAAAGCTTTCCGACGGCAGGGTTATCCTCGCAGACAGAGTTATCCTGGCAACCGGCGGGGCCTCTTACGGGTTTACCGGCTCAACCGGGGAGGGGTTGGAACTGGCAAGAAAGTTAGGCCATGCTATTACCCCTTTAAGGCCGGGGCTGGTTGCCCTCCGGACAAAGGAAAAATACCCGGCTCTTTTAGAGGGGCTGACACTGAAAAACATTCGCCTTAAATTCACCCAGCCCCTGCGTGCAGGGGCTGGGTTCAGCGGAGGCAAAAGAAAGATTATCTCCGATATCGGCGAATTATTATTTACAGAGACGGGCATCTCCGGGCCGCTGGTATTGACTTTAAGCGGCAGTATAATAGATTGGCTTAGAGACAGCCAAAAGGTATTTGTGGAGATAGACCTAAAGCCCGCCCTATCCATAGAGCAGTTGGACAGCCGTTTATTAAAAGAGTTCGCTCTCTCCCCGAAGAAAAGCTTCAAAAACACCCTCAAAGGCCTCCTGCCGCAGAGGCTGATTGATGTCTTTATAGATATTTGCGCCATAGCCCCTGATATAAAAGCCGCTCATGTTAAAAAAGAAGAGCGCCGCAGGCTAATCCTTTTATTAAAAGGCCTGCGTATGAATATTACCGGCTCCAAGGGGATGGAAGAGGCGATGATTACCCGCGGCGGAGTATCTTTAAAGGATATAGATCCTGCGACGATGCAGTCGCGCCGCGTCAAGGGGCTGTATTTCTGCGGAGAGATGGTTGATTTTGATGCCGATACCGGCGGATTTAACCTGCAGGCGGCATTTTCCACGGGTTATCTTGCCGGCGAAAGCGCAAGCATCTCTGATTAAATGAAGAAAATCTATTTGGCTTCGGATTCTGCGGCAAGAAAAAAACTGCTTAAGGAGCTTGGGTTAAAATTCAAGGTTATGCCCAGCAGGATAGGCGAGGAAAAAAAACCCGCCCGCCTTTCTTGCGCGCGGTATGTCAAAAGAAACGCCTTAAAAAAGGCGAAAGAGGCCGCTAAAAAGGTCAAGAGCGGCATTATTATCGCTGCGGATACCGTTGTGGCGCAGGATAAAAAGATATTCGGCAAGCCCAAAGACTTAAATGACGCCAGGCGGATGCTTAAAAAAATATCGCGTAAGCCCCAGTGGCTTTATACCGGAATTGCGGTGATTGATAAAGACAAAAATAAGGTATTGCTGGATTATGAAAAGGCCAAGGTTTATATGGACCCGTTGAATGATAAAGAGATAACCGATTATTTTAATACTGTTTCGCCGCTGGATAAAGCAGGCGGTTTTGATATCCAGGGCCGGGGGGCTTTTTTTATTCGGCGCATTGAGGGCTGTTTCTACAATGTAGTGGGCCTGCCTTTAAGAAAATTATACCGTATGTTTAAGCAGCTTGGCATAGCAGGAGGCATCTTCTGCCTTCTGTTCTCTGTTCTCTGTCCTCTGTTTTCTGTTTTCTGTCTCCTGTCCCTATCCGGCTGTACCACCGAATACAATATCGCTACCGGCCAGGAGGACTCTATCTATTACGCTTACAGCACCGAAAAAGAGGTGCAGATGGGCAAAAACATCGCCAGGCAAGTGGATGAATCAAAAGAATATGAATTTGTCCAAGACCCGCTGATACAAAAACGGGTGGAGGATATCGGAAAAAAAATAGCCGCAGTCTGCGACCGCAAAGAAATTGACTACTATTTTCAGGTCATTGAGGATAAGGAGGTCAACGCCTTTGCCCTGCCCGGCGGATACATTTACCTAAATAGCGGCCTGGTTGAAAAAGTAAAAAATGACGATGAGCTGGCCGGGGTCCTTGCCCATGAAGTCGGCCATATCGTTGCCCGGCACAGCATTAAAAAACTTCAGGCAAGCCAGCTCTATACCCTGGCCAGGATCCTGGTTGCCCAGGCCCCCTCCAGCGGAGAGGTAGGGGCGGCCGCGGATGAGGCCTTTACCCAGATAATGCTGGGCTATTCGCGGGAGGATGAATTTCTTGCGGATCAATTGGGCGCGCGTTACGCCAAGAGGGCCGGATACGACCCTTACGGAATGCTCAATTTCCTGGAAACCCTGGATGAGGTAAACAAGAGAAAGCCCTTAGGCCCGCCCAGGTATTTTAAGACCCACCCTTACATCCCTGACAGGATCCGCGTGGTAAAACAGGAGTTGGGTGAGCCGATAACCTTCAGTGATTATATAAACATTGAATATACGCCGCATAAGCAATAACCGGCGGAAAAAATCCTTGTCCTCCGCGGCAAAGTAAACTATAATAAAAATATGAAAAGAATTCTTTTATTTATCCTGCCGCTTTTGGTTATCGTTACCGCGGTGGTGATTGTTTTCGGCATACTTCAGGCGCGTTTTGAGCAGGAGAGGCTAAACGATGACCTCAGGCGCAGGGCTAAGGCAGTTGCCGAAAGCACGGAGTTATCCGTCAGGGATGCCCTCCTTACTGCCAACCTTAAAACCGCCGGCATTATTGTAGGAAAATTCGAAGAGCGCAAAGTGCTTCAGGGCTGTGTTATTTATGGCCCCAGCGGCAGGATTCTGGCGATTACCCCGAGGATTTCCCTGTGGGGACAGCAGATTCAGGCAGGCGCCGGCAATATATTAAACAATAAATCCCCCCGCGCCCAGACGAAGAAAATCGGGGAGTTTGATTTTTATAGTTATGCGCTTCCTGTGCTGGATGAGGAGGGTGGGCTTCTGGGAGGGGTAGAGGTTATTTATGATACCTCCTATATTAGCGCAAGGGCGGTAGATTTATGGAAGGGGATTATCGCTACTTTATTTACCCTGATAGTATTAATTCTGGCCATTTCTTTTTTCTTCCACCGGCGCATTTTTACCCTGCCGGTACAGCGGCTGACCAGTTGGTTTCATCATTTTCAAAAAGGTGAGACCGACAGCCGTCCTCCGATTAAGCATAGCGGAGCGCTGGCCAAGCTTGCCAGCGAAGTGGAGCAGATGGCATTAAGCATGAGGGTGGCGCGCAAGTCTATCTCCGACGAGGCAAGCAGGCGCCTGCGTAAAGACGATTTCTGGACCGAGGCCAAGCTCAGGGACCTGGTGCGCGCCAAGTTAGGAGAGAATGCCCTGTTTGTGGTCTCAAACCGCGAGCCTTATATGCATGTTATTGAGGGTTCTGATGCCAAGCCGCGCTGTGTGCGGCCTCCCAGCGGCGTAGTTACCGCCATTCATCCGGTTTTATGCGCTTGCGGCGGCACCTGGATCGCCTACGGAAGCGGAAACGCCGACCGGCAGTTTGTTAATTCCAAAAATAAGCTCGGCGTGCCTCCGGAGGATAACCGTTATATTCTCAAGCGCGTCTGGCTGACCAAGGAGGAGGCAGGGGGATACTATTACGGATTTTCCAACGAGGGCCTCTGGCCCCTCTGCCATATCGCGCACACCCGCCCAATTTTCCGTGATACGGATTGGCAGGTTTACAAAGAGGTAAACCGGAAATTCGCCGACAGCATCCTTGAGGAATTGCCGGCAAAACACCCTTTTATTTTTATCCAGGATTACCATTTTACCCTGCTGGCTAAGATGATTAAAGAGAAGAGGCCCGATGCGATAATTGCCTTATTCTGGCATATACCCTGGCCCAACCCGGAGATTTTCTCTATTTGCCCGTATCAGGAGGAAATTCTTGAGGGGATGTTGTCTTGTGATTTAATCGGCTTCCACATGCAGTACCACTGCAACAATTTTATGGATACGGCAAATCGCCTGCTTGAGTCGCGCGTTGATACGGAGAAGTTCAGTGTGGTCCGTTATGGCAAGGAGACCTTTGTCAGGGCATTCCCCATCAGCGTAGAGGCCCCGCTTAACCTGAAAGTTTCCGCGGAGGAAGAGCGCCAGATGGAGAACATCCGCAAGGAATATAACCTGCAGGGAGTGATGGTTGCCGTGGCCGTAGACAGGATAGATTACACTAAGGGCCTGATAGAGAAGGTGCTGGCGATAGACCGGTTTTTTGAAAAATACCCCGAGTATAAAAAAAGAATCGTTTTTATCCAGCTGGCTGCCCCCAGCCGCACGCACATAAAACGCTACCACGATTTAATCAGCGAGATTGATGAACTGGTGGAGAAGAAAAACTGGAAATACGCGCAGGAGAACTGGAAGCCGATAATTTATCTAAAGAGGCATTTCTCGCAGGAGGATATCCGCCCCTATTATTTATTGGGGGACTACTGCATAGTCAGCCCCATTCATGACGGGATGAATTTAGTCTCCAAGGAATATGTTGCCGCCAAAAGCGACCTTTCCGGCTGCCTGATCTTAAGCCGCTTTGCCGGTTCGGCAAAGGAACTGACTGAGGCCGTCCAGATGAATCCTTATTCCATAGAGGAGTTTGCCGACGCCATTAAGTCGGCAATAGAGCTGCCCGCCGAGGAGAAGAAGAGGCGGATGAAACGCCTGCGCAGCATCGTCAGCGAAAATAATGTCTACCGCTGGGCGGCAAATATCATTACGGAGCTCACCTCGTTAAAGAAGATTTGATTGAGATTGCTCGCAATGACGCGAGTGTTGTCATTGCGAGCGAAGCGAAGCAATCTAAAAATGAGGCCGTCTTGCCTCGTAATTACTTCTATGGCTATGAGGCATATCCTTAAGGAATGGGACAGGCTAAAGAAGTCCCTGGCGAATAAGCAGATTGCCCTGTTTTTAGATTACGACGGGACATTGACGCCTATCGTAGAAGTGCCGCAAAAGGCGGTTACGCCCGCGGAAATAAAGGATCTGCTTAAAGAATTGTTAAAGAGCCGCCGGTGTGGGGTGGCGATTATAACCGGCCGGGCGCTTAAGGATATCCGGGCAATGGTGGGAATAAGCGGATTAATTTATGTCGGCAACCACGGTTTGGAGATAGAAGGCCCCGATATCAAATATAGGAGCCATGTTTCGCCAAAGTTAAGATCCGTCTTCGACGGGATAAAAAGAGAGTTAGCAAAAAGGCTCACCAAGGTAAAGGGCCTGTTATTGGAGGATAAGGGCTTATCTCTGAGCCTGCATTATCGGCTGGTTGATAAAAGAAAAATTCCTCTGGTTAAGGAAAGTTTTGGGCAGGTGGCGGGGCAGTATTTGAACAGAAGGATAATAAAGGTTATTGCCGGGAAAAAAGTTTTTGATATAAGGCCTGCGGTGCAATGGGATAAAGGCAAGGTAGCCCTTTGGCTTCTTGCCAGGGAGCGTTTCAGTCGCGGCAAAAATGTCGTTCCCGTTTATATCGGAGACGACACAACCGACGAGGATGCCTTTAGGGCATTAAGGAACAAGGGGCTGACTATATTTGTAGGCAGCGCCTCAAGCGCTTCGCGGGCAAAATATTACCTGAAGGATACCGCAGAGGTTGCGGAGTTTCTAAAAAAGATCCTGGAATTATAACAGACCAAATAAGCAAAATCCTATGGCCGAACTGGCAAAAGCTAAAGAACCTTTCAGGTTTTATACGCGCCTGCACCTTTCGGAGCTGACCGGGCTTGCCGCCTCTACCCTCACGGAGTTGCTGCGTTACCTGAAAGAAGTCCCCGGCTCCTGCATTTACCACCATACCCACAAGTTCCTGCAGCAGCACCAGTATCTTTCCCCTGAGCCCCCCAATGATTTTGCTTACTGGGTCAGCGTAATATTGCGCGAGGAGGAGCTGGGGGAGAAGCTGGCCAGTATTGACACGGTGCAGTTTTCCAATATCCGCTCTTTAAGGGAAAAGATAATAAAGACCATAGAAGACCACCTGAAGGCTAATCCTCTGGCAAAATTAAGGTTCGCGCATGAAGACGAGGAGTTTTATTTTATCAAGGCAATTAGTTTTCTTATTCCCACTAATTACGTCGTATACGATTTAAGGGAATTTAACGAGGTTCTGAAAAAAATAACTATCGACTCCATTTATTTCCATATCTTTGAGGCGCGCCTGCGCCTGGAGAAGCCGACCAATGATTTCTCCAACTGGATAGAGACTTCCCTGGGCGATAAGGGCCTGGCCTGTAAGATTTCCGCGCTTGACCCTTATACCTATACCCTGGAGGATTTAAGGAAACGGCTGATTAAAATAATAGAAAAAAAGATACCCGCGTAATCATATTATGGCAAAGTTAGAGCAATATATCCCCATCGTCGGAAAGTCGGTAATAGATGACCTGCGGCTGATTGCCGAGCGGCTAAAAGGCAAGGTCATCCAGCACATTAACTCTACTGCCGTAGGCGGCGGGGTAGCCGAGATTTTAAACTGCATGGTCCCCCTGCTGAAAGAGCTGGGCGTGGATACCCGCTGGGACCTGATCAAGGGGGGGGAGCAGTTTTTTGAGGTAACCAAAAAACTCCATAATGTCCTGCATGGCCGGCCCGGAGACCTAACTGATAAGGACCTGGAGGTATTTATGGAGACCAGCCGCAAGAATATCCAGGAGATAGATACTTACGGCGATATAGTTTTTATCCATGACCCTCAGCCAATAGCCCTGGTAAATAAAAAAGGGGCCAATAAGGATAATAAATGGCTCTGGCGCTGCCATATAGACGTCTCCAATCCCCGGCAGAAGGCCTGGCGTTTTTTAAAGGAGTTCATAACCAAATATGACGCGGCGGTATTTTCCGCGCCGAGTTTTGCCCAGAGGCTGCCGATCAGGCAGTTTTTAATCTCTCCATCCATAGACCCTTTAAGCGATAAAAACAAGGAGTTGCCCGAGGAAACCATAGATGAGGTGTTAAAAAAATATAATATCGTCAGGGATAAACCCATTGTAACGCAGGTCTCCCGCTTTGATCGCCTCAAGGACCCGGTAGGGGTGATTGAGGCCTATCAGCAGGTAAAAAAATACAATGACTGCCAGCTGATTTTAGCCGGCGGCACCGCCTGCGATGACCCGGAGGGGGCAAAGGTTTTGGCTGAAGTGCGCGAAAAGGCCAAGGCTGATCCTGATATACATATTTTATTAATGCCGCAGAATGATATAGAGGTTAATGCCCTGCAGAGGGCCTCTGATGTTATTGTGCAGAAGTCAATCAAAGAGGGTTTTGGCCTGACCGTTGCCGAGGGGTTATGGAAGGCAAAGCCGGTGGTGGCATCTAATATCGGCGGCATCCCTTTGCAGATAAAGCATAAGTATTCCGGCCTGCTCTGCCACTCCATTGAGGGGGCGGCATTTTCCATCAAGCAGTTTTTAAACAGCCCTGAATACGCTAAAAAATTAGGAGAGAACGGCAAGGAGCACATCAGAAATAGTTTCCTCATCACCCGCCACATCAGGGATTATATCCTTTTATTCCTCTCGCTCTACCACCCCGAAGACATAGTCTACCTTTAACCATAAATAACTATAAAAATGCTTTTAAAAAGTCCTTAAAAAAGTTCTTGACAAAGTTTTTCTCATATGCTAAATTGCATCTAAATTAGAATTATCCGGTATTTCTGCAACCTTTAACCCTACAAGGAGGGCAAGATGTCGCGAAGGATAATCTCACTGGCAGTGGCGGTATTGTTATTATTCCAGCAGACGGGGTTAGCGCAAAGCATTATCACCCTGAACTTGTCCAGCCACATCGGTAACTTTTCTGCATCGCAGTCATACCGTCCGCTGAATTTAAGGTATTTCTCCTATGACCCGCTTACTGACAACTTCCAGATTCTTTTAGACAAAGGCGGCATCAAAAACCTCAAAGAAGCCCAGGTTAAGCAAGAAGGCCAGGCGCTTTTAAAATATTTCCTTGTAGGGGTTACCCTGCCTAATGAGAACTTCTGGGTGAACTTGCGCCCTGATGCGGAAAACCAGATTATAAGCAGCCAATTAGAGAAGACCGACGTAGGCAAGGTTCTTTTAGAGGCCGACCTTCAGCTAAAGAAGGACACCGCCCACTTTACCTCTCCGCAGACTGCGGAAGGAAAGGCCTACTGGGATAAGCTATACCAGAAGGCCGGAGAGCTCTTCGGTTCAGAAAACATCACTATCCCCGCACTTGTGCGCCCCTGGATTGTCCCGGGCGAGGTGATTATCCGCGAAACCCAAGGCTCTGCCTATGTATATAAAGGTATACTAAAGGTGATGCTGGAGGAGGATCATCTTAAAGGTCAAAGGTCAAAGGTCAAAGGT
>JAZDPH010000035.1:0-61777 GCA_043797735.1 Candidatus Omnitrophota bacterium
GCACTATTCCTCCCACGCCCATGAGCAGGTGCTTAAGGAGCTAGTGCCGGATGTATATAGCCGGGCGGTTGAAGAGGAGAAGCTTGACGTTATAGAGATGCCTAAGATTTCAGAGGTCAGGCTTGACAGGAACAGGCTTTCTTTTAAGGCGGTTGTTTCAATAAGCCCGGAAGTAATGATAAAAGATTACAAAGGGATAAAAGTAGATTATCAGAAGATAGCTGTTTCGGCCGATGAGCTAAAGCGCAATTTAGAATCATTAAAGGAATCCAGAAAGATTGATGCCTTAGATGATAGTTTTGCCAGGAGCCTGTGTTATCCGGCGCTTGGCGATTTAGAAAAGGCCGTTGAAAGGCAGCTCTTTGTTCAGAAGGAGAATAGCCTTCGTCAGAGCGCGGAGAATCAGATTGTCGAAAGCCTGTTAAAGCAGGTAAATTTCAATCTGCCCCAATCAATGATAGAGCGGCAGCTTCAGGAGCTGCTCAGGCAGGCCAAGCTTGACCTTGCCATGAAGGGGGTGGATCGCGAAAAGATTGATGAACAGGAAAAAGAGATGTCCAAAGAGCTTGAGCCGGAGGCAAGAAGGCAGGTGAAGGTTTATCTGGTATTATCCGAAATCGCAAAAAAAGAAAACATCCCCCTTGATAACAATATGCCGCGTAAGGTAATGGAGTTATTATTAAAAGAAGCAAACTGGGAGGTTAAGGATTAGGATAAGGTTAAGTTTAAAAATCACAACCTCAACCTCAACCTTATCCTAATCCTAATTCTTTTAAAATGGAGGTGGTTATGGACGTAAGAATGCAGACATTGGTTCCCATGGTTATTGAGCAGACGGCAAAGGGCTATGAGCGCGCATACGATATTTATTCGCGCCTCTTGAAAGAGCGCATTGTATTTATCGGTACGGCTATTGAAGATTACGTGGCAAACCTGGCGATTGCGCAGATGTTGTTTTTGCAGATGGAAGACGTAAATAAAGATATTAACGTTTATATTAATTCCCCCGGCGGCTCAGTCAGCGCGGGGCTGGCGATATATGATACGATGCAGTTTGTAAAATGCGACGTCGCCACCTACTGTGTAGGGCAGGCATCCAGTATGGGGGCGCTGCTTTTGTGCGCCGGCGCTAAAGGCAAACGGCATTCCCTGCCTAACTCCCGGGTTATGATTCATCAGCCCTGGGGCGGCATTCAGGGGGCGGCAGAGGATATTTCCCGCCATGCCCAGGAAATTTTAAAGATGCGCGATAGGATAAACGAAATACTTGCAAAACATACCAGGCAGCCGCTGGAAAAAATACAGAAGGACACCGACAGGGATTATTTTATGTCGGCAGCAGAGGCTAAGGATTACGGTTTAATTGACGAAGTAATAGTACCGCAGGCCTAGGAGGAGTAAAATGAAAAAGAGTTATTTATTGACGCCGGGGCCTACCCCTCTTCCCCCGCAGGTCTTAGCTGCGCTGGCCCGGCCGATCATGCATCACCGTACCCCGCAATTCCAGGCAATAATAAAAGAGGCGCAAGGCGGGCTAAAGTATTTGTTTCAGACTGCAGGCGATGTTTTTATGCTGGCCTCTTCCGGGACCGGTGCGATGGAGGCGGCAGTGGTCAACCTGCTTTCGCCGGCGGATACGGCAATTATAGTCCAGGGCGGCAAATTTGGCGAAAGATGGACGGAGCTCTGCAGGGCATACGGGATAAATGCCGAGATAATTGACGTGGAATGGGGTAAGGCTGTCTCTGCGCAGGAGATTGCAAAAAGGCTAAAGGCAAATCCCAGGATAAAAGTAGTTTTTACCACGCTCTGCGAAACCTCCACGGGCGTGGATAACGATATTGAGTCTATAGCAGGAGCAGTAAAGGCTACAGACGCGGTATTAGTCGTAGATGCCATCAGCGGCCTGGGGGCAGTTGATTTAAAAACCGATGCCTGGGGCTGCGATGTGGTGGTTTCAGGTTCGCAGAAAGGGCTGATGCTCCCTCCGGGACTGGGCTTTATCTCTGTTAGCCCCAAGGCCTGGAAATTGGCGGAAAATGCAAAATGTCCGAGGTATTATTTTGACCTGAATAAAGCCAAAAAGGCCCTAAGTAAAACCGATACGCCCTTTACGCCGGCCATAACTTTAATCATCGCCTTGATCGAGTCGTTAAAGATGCTTAAAGAAGATGGGCTGGAAAATGTATTCAGCCGGCACAAAAAGATGGCGGATGCTGCCCGGGCAGCAATGAAGGGCCTGGGGTTAGAGTTATTTGCGTCTTCCGCTGCTTCGGATGCGGTAACTGCCGTAAAAGTTCCCGGGGCAATAGACGGAGAAAAGCTGGTCAAAACCATGCGCGACGCTTACAGTATTACTATTGCCGGCGGGCAGGCAGAACTAAAAGGAAAGATTTTCAGGATTGCCCATATGGGCTATATCGGGGAGTTTGATATTATTCTGTGTATATCCTGCCTGGAAAAAGTATTGCATCAGGCGGGGCATAAGTTTGAGTTGGGTGCGGGGGTAAGGGCGGCGGAAGAAGTATTCTTGAAATAAGGGAGTAAAAATGATTAAGATTCTAGTCAGCGATGCATTGTCGGAAGAGGGCCTGAAGATACTCAGAGAGGTTAAGGAATTTAAGGTTGATGTCAAGACCGGCATGAAGCCTGAGGAGTTGAAGGAGGCTGTTAAAAATTACGATGCCCTGCTGATAAGAAGCGCGACCAAAGTTACCAGAGAGGTCATTAACGCAGCCGATAAATTGAGGGTTATCGGCCGTGCCGGCGTAGGCCTGGATAATGTGGACCTGGAGGCGGCTACGCAAAAGGGGATAATCGTAATGAACACACCTGCCGGCAATACCATCTCCACCGCTGAACATACCATGAGCATGATTCTGGCGCTCTCCAGGAATATAGCGCAGGCGAATATCTCGATGAAAAAAGGCGAATGGAAGCGTTCAAAGTTTATGGGGGTTGAGCTTTACGCCAAGACGCTGGGGGTGGTGGGCCTGGGCAGGATCGGTTCGGAGTTGGTTAAGCGGGCCTTGTCTTTTGAGATGAAAGTTTTAGCATATGATCCGTTTCTTTCGCTGGAGGTGGCAAAAAACCTGGGGGCGGAAGTGGTGGAATTAAAGGAACTGCTTAAGCGCTCCGACTATATCAGTGTACATGCCCCTTTGGGCAAAGAGACAAAACATATGATTTCCGACGGTGAATTCGCCTTAATGAAGAAGGGGGTGCGTGTCGTTAATTGCGCCCGCGGCGGAATTATTGACGAGGCAGCGTTGGTAAAGGCGGTTAAAGACGGCAAAGTGGCCGGCGCGGCTTTGGATGTGTTTGAAGAAGAGCCCTTGCCTGCAGAGAGCGAGCTTTTAAAATACGACAATATTATTCTTACTCCCCATTTAGGCGCCTCAACCGAAGAGGCCCAGGTTAACGTGGCCATTGAGGTATCGGAGATAGTGCGCGATGCTCTTCTAAACAGGGGGATTCGTAACGCCGCAAATTATCCCTGCCTTGAAGCTGAAACTGCCAAGATTATCCAGCCGCAGATCAATCTGGCAGAAAAGCTAGGGGCATTCGCCAGCCAGTTAATTGAAGGCAGGATTTGCGCGTTGAATATAAAATACAGCGGAGAGATTATCAAGCAGACTCTTGCGCCGCTTACGCTTGCGGTGGCAAAGGGGATGCTCTCTCCGATGCTGCAGGAGACGGTAAATTTTATAAATGCCGTGGCCTTAGCAAAAGAGCGGGGCATAAAGATAAGCGAGTCAAAGTCCTCCCAGGAGGAGGAGTTTGTGAGTTTAATTGAGCTGGAGCTTAAGACCGACAAAGAAACATACGCTATCTGCGGCACATTATCGGCTAATAAACAGCCGCGGGTGGTAAAGATAAATCAATATTATGTGGAGCTATCTCCCTACGGAGAGATGATTTTTATACAGAACCTGGACAAGCCGGGCATCATCGGTAATTTAGGGACTCTTTTAGGAAAACACAACATTAATATCGCGGCAATGACCTTTGGCCGCGATAAGCGCGGCGGCCGGGCGATCAGCGTATTAAATGTGGACAGCCCCGTATCAGCTGCTATCCTGGATAAGATAAAGAAATTAAAGAATATTCTAACGGTAAAGGTAATAAAACTATGAAGAGGCCTATTATTAAGTTAGCAGCCTTTCTGTTTTCTGTTTTCTGTTTTCTGGTTATTATATCTTCCGTTGCTTACGCAGGAGAAATTACCATTATTTATACCGGAGACACCCATGCGATGCTCTATCCTTGCAACTGTCCTATAGAGCCTGACGGAGGCATTGCTAGGAGAGTGGCTCTAATTAAAGAGTTAAGGGAAAAATATCCGGCCTGCCTGGTTTTGGATTCGGGAAATTTTTTCGCCGGCGGCCTTTTGGATGAATATACGCAGAATACCGGCCTTGATAAGAGGCGCACGATGATAAATCTAAAAGGCATGGAGATGGCCGGCTATGATGCCGTGGCAGTAGGCGATGCGGAATTCAATTTCGGCAAGGATTTTTTGCTGGAAAATATTGCTCAGGCGCAGATGCCTTTTCTTTCCTCTAACATTAACTTAAGTAAATTCCTGCCTTCGTTAGTCAAGGAAATTGACGGGGTCAAGATCGGCATCGTCGGGTTGACCGCGCCTTTGGCTGCCCAAAAGGCAGAGGGGTTGAAATTCATCGACCCCGAGATTGCCTTAGCCGCGCAGGTTAATGAATTAAAGAAGAACGGCGCAGACGTAATAGTGCTTTTAAGCAACCTGCAAACAGAAGAAAATCTGGTCTTAATCCAAAACATAAAGGGGATAGATATTGTTATCGAGGGCGGCGATGCCCAGGGCAAGCCTTTTACAAAAATAGGCGACGCTGCAGTTGTTAAGGCCAGCCGGCAGGGCCGCCGGCTCGGCAAACTTACCTTTTCTTTAAAGGACAATAAGTTAACGGACTTTAAATCAGAGAATTTACGGCTTTCCGATGAAATTAAAAATGACCAGGATGTCCTTTCGGTATTACCGATGTGTTTTACAGATGCCAACTGCCGGCAGGACGGCCTGGAAGGCGCCTGTAAAGGCCCCGGGGAAAACAACGCATCCTGTGTATTCGAAAAGTCAAATCCAGTAAAACTTTTGGTTATCACCGCCAGCAAATGCAAGACTTGCAATACATATGAGGTCATTGAGTCTTTGAAGAAACATTTTCCGGGGCTGGATATTTCTTACCTTTATTATCCCGGCAGAAAGGCGCAGAAGTTTATCAATGATTTCGCGATTGGAGCCCTGCCGGCGTATCTTTTTGGCGCGGAGGTTGAAAAAGACAGGAAATTCGCTAATTTCAAGAAGGACCTTGCAAAAAAGGACGGTTATTATTTATTATCGCCCCAGGCAAGCGGCATCGCTTATTTTATTAATAGGAAAGAAGAGAAGAAAAGGTTTGATTTATTCTTGAGCCTGTTTGATAAGAACAGCCGGCAGGTTCTTGAGGTAACGCGGGAGTTTAATCCGGAGGTGCATTTTCTGGCCGCTGAGAAGGGCGAGGGTTTTGATGCTGCCGCAGGCAGCATTGAGGCCGAGGAGTACCTGCGCGCGGCCTGCCTGAAGAAATACTATCCGGGAAAGTTCTGGGATTATATAAGCTGCCGGGCTGCCGATATCAATACCTCCTGGTGGGAGGATTGCGCCGGCGAAGTGGACAGGGATAAAATTAAAGCCTGCGCCAGGGGCGATGAAGGCAAGGGGCTTTTAAGGGATAATATAAGCATTAACAAAGAAATTCATGTTTTATTCGGGCCGGTATATATGATAAATAATAATGAGATATTCAGCTCAAAAGGGGCCATTTCGAAAGAAGAATTGGAGAGGGTTATTAAAAAATAAACCCAAATTCCAAGATACAATAACCCTGCCTGCGGGGCTCGCAATGACGAATGTTTGGTAATTGGTTATTGAATATTGGAATTTGTTTGTATCTTGTGTCTTGGCCATTGGTTATTTCGTGTAAAAAACATGATTTATTTCGAATTTAACATTAAATTAAGGGGTGTTACATGAAAGATAGGCCTAAGATTTATATTATTGACGTTACTAACCGCGACGGGGTGCAGACTTCGCGGATCTGCCTTTCCAAACTGCAAAAGACGATGCTCAATATTTACCTTAACGAAATGGGCATCTTTCAGTCGGAGTTCGGCTTTCCGGTTACGCACCATGAGACAAATTATCTGAATGCAAACCTGGAGTTGGTAGGAAGAAAAGTAATCTCAAGGATGAGGTTAGGGGGCTGGATCAGGGCGACCAGGGATGATGTGAGCGCGGCCCTGCGGATGGTCCCGCAGATAAAACACCTGAACCTTTCCATTTCAACCTCAGAACAGATGATCATGCATAAATTTAAAGGAAAGCTTGACCATCAGTCAGTGATAAGGGAGATGGCAGCCGCAGTCAGGCAGGCCAAGAAGTCAGGCGCCTCCAGCGTCGGGGTTAACGCTGAGGATGCCTCGCGCACGAAGATGGAGTATCTCATAGAGTTTTCACTGGCCGCTAAAAGCGCAGGCGCCGACAGGATTCGTTATTGCGATACCTTAGGCTACGATACGCCGTTTACAATTTATGAAAGAATTAAACTCCTTGCCGAAACGGTTTGTATGCCTTTAGAGATTCACTGCCACAACGACTTGGGGATGGTGGTGGCAAATTCTATTGCCGGGGCAAAGGCGGCAAACGACGCCGGATTCGACGCCTACATAAATACCTGCGTTAACGGCATGGGCGAGCGCGCCGGTAATGCGGACCTGGTTTCGGTAATCCTGGCTATAAAGTACGGCAACGGTATGCAGGGATACGCGTTAAGCGAAAGGATTAATTTAAAAATCGCCTGGAGGCTTTCTAAATACGCATCTTATGCCTTTAGCGTGCCCATACCGATAAACCAGCCGGGAGTAGGCGCTAATGCCTTTGCGCATGAATCGGGAATCCATGCCGACGGGGCCCTCAAAGACAGGCGTAATTACGAACTCTATGACTTTGAGGAATTAGGCAGGGGCGAGCCGGAGATAGTCCAGACCGGCCGCAGGATAACTACCGGAGAATATTCGGGTATAAAGGGCTTTAGAAACGTTTACGAGAAACTGGAAGTTTCATTTGCCGACGACAAAGAGGCGAAGGAGGTTTTGGAACTGGTCAGGTATGCCAATGTCCATAACCAGAAGCCCCTGGTTGATGAAGAGTTAAAATTTATCGCTCGTAATCCGGAGATCGCGCGCAAGATTTTTACCATGACACCGTAATAGGTTATAAAAATGAGGTAGGTTAAGGATAAGGCTGAGGATGAGACAGGAATTCTAAACCTTAACCTAAGCCTTAACCTGATATTTTTAATGAATACCATACTAGTAGGCACGCAGTGGGGGGATGAAGGCAAGGGTAAGGTAATAGATATCTTATCCGAAAAGGCAGATTATATCGTGCGTTACCAGGGCGGGAATAATGCCGGGCATACCGTGGTAGTAGGCGATAAAGAATACATTTTTCATCTGATGCCTTCCGGGATATTACATAAAGGCAAGATCTGCTGTATCGGAAACGGTGTGGTAGTTGATCCGAGGGTGCTCCTGGAGGAGATAAGGGGGGTTTCTTCCTCCGGGGTCAGTGTTGGCCGGCGCCTTAAAATATCTTCCTTAAGCCACGTCATCCTTCCCTACCACAGGATACTTGATAAACTGCGCGAGAAAAAAAGGGCGCAGAAGATCGGGACAACCGGAAGGGGCATCGGCCCCTGTTATGCCGATAAAATCATCCGTTGCGGCATAAGAATGATCGACCTTTTAAACCCGCGGGTATTAAGCGATAAGCTAAAGGATAATTTAGGGGAAAAGAATGAAATGTTCAGGAAGGCCTATGGCCATGGCGGGTTTAAATTTAATGATGTCTTTAAGGAATACGCCAATTACGGAAAGCTATTTGCTCCCTATATCTGCGACACTGCCTCTTTGCTTAATAATGCGGCCAGGCGCAAGAAAAATATCCTTTTTGAGGGGGCGCAGGGCACATTTTTAGATATTGATTTCGGAACCTATCCATACGTGACTTCTTCCTCCACAACGGCCGGCGGGGCATGTGTCGGCACAGGGATTTCTCCGGTACTGATAGATAAAGTGGTGGGTGTGGCAAAGGCCTATACTACGCGCGTGGGGGAAGGGCCGTTTCCCACGGAGTTCTCTTTAAATTTCGGTAACTTTATGAGGGATAAAGGCAACGAATTCGGGGCCACAACCGGAAGGCCGCGCAGGTGCGGATGGTTTGATGCGGTGATGGTAAAAGAAGCGGTTAGGATAAACGGAATTTCGGAATTGGCGATAATGAAAATGGATATATTAGATGGATTGGATTCGGTTAAGGTATGCACAGGATACAGGTATAAAGGCAGGAGGCTCAAAGAATTTCCTTATGACCTGGAAGCAATAAGAAACGCAAAGCCCCAGTATAAACAGTTGCCCGGATGGAGCAAAACGGTTGATAATGTCAAGGGCCGGCGCAAGTTAGGCCCCAACGCAAAAAGATATCTGAGGTTTCTCCAGGATATCCTATCCGTTAAGATCTCCATTGTTTCAGTGGGTTCCGCCAGGGAAGAAACCCTGTATATCTAAGTGAGGTCTAAACTTATGGAGCGAAGCGAACATAAGTTTATGACCGAACTTATCCCGCCGAATGTGCTAAAATTGTGGAACAGAATTTTAGCACATCCTATGAGGCGGGATAGAGGATACAGCTGGAGCGAAGCGAACATAAGTTTATGACCGAACTTACCCAGCATTTTCTAAGACGAAATTATTTATAGGCTAAGAAAGGGCTGGGTCAAGCGCTCATTAAATATCTTGACTATAAACACCACTTATGTTATAGTAAAAAATAAATTTATAAAAGGAGGCGTAGCATGAAGTTTAGAATAATAAAGGCCGTTTTAATAATTTTTGTAACTTTATCCATGGCAGGCTGCACTTTCATTTTCCAGAAAGGCAGGCGTTCCGATATGGACAAGATAAAGGAACTATCCCGCCAGGTTGATGAATTAAGCCAGGCTAAAAAGATTTTGGAGGAAAGATTCGGGCAGGAGATTGCCGATAGGCAGGTAAAGCTAGAGATGCAGGATAAAGGCTTGGTCATTACTGTAGTGGGAGACCTCTTGTTTGACTCGGGAAAGGCTACTATAAGGCACGAGGCTTATCCGGTGATGGATAAGGTCGGCCTTTTCCTGAAGGAGAATGTACCGAATTTAAATGTCGCGATAGAGGGCCATACGGACAATCAGCCGATTCAACATTCGGGATGGAAGTCTAACTGGGAGCTGTCCACTGCGCGCGCCTTAAGCGTGCTGCATTATTTGGTCAACGAGGAGAATATTTTACCCGAACGCCTTTCGGCAATCGGATACGGAGAGTACCGTCCGGTCGCCTCTAACGACACCAGGGAGGGCACGCAGTTAAACCGCAGGGTTGAAATCGTCATCATGCCTAAACTTGCAAAGGTTAAGGGGAAAGAAGAGATATTGCTTGAGCCGCAGGAGAACCTAAAATAAGTGAGGCCTAGGCCTCACTTATCCTGAGTCCGCCGAAGGCGGACGAAGGATCTCAATGTAAAGAAGGGCTAAACTTATGGAAGAAAACATTAAAAGCAGAATAATTCTTGTAGTATCAATATTGGCGCTCATATTTTTTGTCGGCTCGTTAAAGTCCTGCGGTAACGCCTACCGCCAGAAACAGTCTCGCGATAAAGAGATGGCCGCAAGGCTTGACCTGGAGGAGAGGGTAAGCAAAATCTCGCAGGAGAGCTTAGTGTCGCAGGAGAGGCTTAAGGCGGTTGAGAAGGAATTACGCGAGGTAAAACTTGAACTTGAGCAAGCTAAAAGGGCCCTTAATCAGGAACAGTTGACTAATCGGTATCTCAAGGAAGAGCTGGAGAAAGTTACCAAATTGAAAGAGACGCTTGAGGAGAATTTGAAAGAGGAGTTGGTTAAGGATAAGTCAAGCGGGCTCAGAAAAAAATGATGATATGAGGCTATAAGGCATGAGGAAGAAGGGTTTGCCTAAAAAGGGGATATTTATCCCCTTTTTTATTAAATAAGTGCGGTCATACCCGCCATAGTTCTTTGGCGGGTATGACCGCACTTATCCTGAGTCCGCCAAAAATCATGGCGGACGAAGGATCTCAATTGACGGGGAGGGACGCGATGCGTGTTTTACGTAAAATAAAAAAAAAGTTTAAAAAAACTACTCCCGCTATAAAGAAGGCTGTTAAGCCGCCGCCGCTTTCTATGCAGCCGAAACAGCCGAAGAAAGAGGCTCTTTCCAGCGAAGAGGTGCTGATAGAAAAACAAAAGTTTTCGCAGCCGCAAAGCAGCGCCCCTGCCGCATCGCAGCGTGTTTTTGCGCGGGAGCTGCCCGCGCGTTACGGTAAGGGCTTAATTGTCCTGCAGGTCCGCGACCCGAAGTGGCTGTATGTTTATTGGGAGGTAGAGGATTCGGCGGCCGAAAAATTAAAAGGCGAATTAAAGGAGCGCTTCTATAATGCCAGGCTCCTCTTGCGCGTATATGATATAAGCCATATAATATTTGACGGTAATAATGCCAATGCTTTTTTTGACATAGGGATAAGCGGATACGTGGGTAGTTGGTATATGCAGGTTGGCCCGGGCAGGTCTTGGTGCGTGGATTTGGGTTTTCAATTAGGCGACGGGACTTTTATAAAACTATTGCGTTCCAATACCGTGCATACCCCTTTAGACGGCCCCTCTTTGATTACCGATGAGGAGTGGATGGTCAAGGAAGAAGATTTTGCCCGCCTTTACGGCATGGGTTTCGGCTTCGGGAAAAGTTCTCCCGTAGGCAAGGCCTGGCAGAAGCGGATAAAAAAGATACTCTTCTCCAGGGAAGTTTCTTCGCGAAGGATTAGTGCATAATCAGCCGAGAATTATTGAAACTGAAAGAAAACATTTCTTTAACGCAGATACACGCAGGCCTAACGCAGATAATCGCAGATATTCCAACGGGAATCTGCGTACATCTGCGTTAGATTTGCGAAAATCCGCGTTAAATAAAAAGTATTTCATTATTTTACGTAAGTTAGAATTATGAATAAAGGGTATCTCTGTTTAGTCTTACACGGCCACCTTCCTTTTGTGCGCCATCCGGAATATGAAAATTTTCTGGAAGAGGAGTGGTTTTATGAGGCGATAACCGAGACCTACATTCCTTTAATACTGCTCTTTGAAAAATTGACGCGGGAAAAAATAGATTTCCGCCTGACCATGACTTTAAGCCCGACGTTGATCTCTATGCTCAGCGACCCGCTGTTACAGGAGCGTTACCTGCGCCATATTAATAAGCTGGTCGAGCTTGCTCAGCGGGAGACAGAGAGGCTTAAAAATCAGGAGGATTTTAAGGGCCTGGCCCGGATGTATTACGAGCAGTTTTCTTCGGCGCGCGATACTTTTAATAGATATAACCGCAGCATAGTCGGGGCCTTTAAGAATTTGCAGGAGCTGGGGAAGCTGGAGATTATCACCTGCGGCGCCACGCACGGATTCTTCCCGTTGATGGATGTATGCCGCCAGTCTATAAACGCGCAGGTTAAGGTAGCCGTCAGCCACTATGAGCGGGCTTTCGGCAGAGCGCCAAAAGGAATATGGCTGGCGGAATGCGGGTACATCCCCGGAGTTGAGCAGATTCTGCAAGATGCCGGGATTAATTATTTTTTTGTCGATGCCCACGGAATCCTAAACGGGGCGCCCCGGCCTAAATACGGAGTATTTGCCCCGGTTTATTGCAAGGGTTCGCAGGTGGCCTGCTTCGGAAGGGACCTGGAATCCTCAAAGCAGGTTTGGTCTTCCGTAGAGGGCTATCCAGGAGATTATAATTACCGTGAGTTCTACCGCGATATCGGTTTTGACCTGGATCATAACTACATCAAGCCCTATATCCACCCCGACGGCATAAGGATAAATACCGGAATTAAATACTACCGTATTACCGGTACCACCAGCCATAAAGAGGCATATGTTCCTGCCCGGGCAAGGGAAAAGGCGGCGGAGCACGCCGGGAATTTCATGTTTAACCGGCAGAAACAGGCGGGATACCTGTTTGATTTTATGCGCAAGAAGCCGATCATGGTTTCTCCCTACGACGCCGAACTATTCGGCCACTGGTGGCATGAAGGGGTCCAGTGGCTGGAGTTTCTTTTTAGAAAAATTGCCTTTGACCAGGATGAAATCCGTCTGATTACGCCTTCGGAGTACCTGACGGAGAATCCGCGTAATCAAATAATCGCCCCGTCAATGTCCAGCTGGGGGTGGAAGGGGTATAACGAGATGTGGCTGCAGGGGCCTAACGACTGGACTTACCGCCATCTGCATGCCGCTTCAGGGCGGATGACGGAGCTGGCCGGGAGCTTTGCCCGGGTAAACGGAATATTAAAGAGGGCATTGAACCAGGCGCTGAGGGAGCTATTGCTTGCGCAGAGTTCGGATTGGGCATTTATAATGGGAACGGGTACGCATACCGATTATGCGGTGCGCCGCACTAAGGAGCATCTCTTAAGGTTTAACCGCCTCTACGAAGAGATCAAATCAGGTTCTGTTAATGAGGGTTGGCTTGGCGATATTGAAAGCAAGGATAATATATTTCCGGAGATAGATTACAGGACACATAAATAAACGCGGAACCACGCTGAACTGTACGCAGAACCACGCACTACAGTTTCCGCGTAGTTCAGCGTAGAATTCCGCGTAGTTCAGCGATGATAGATAAAAATAATATTCCCAAACATGTGGCCATAATAATGGACGGCAACGGCCGCTGGGCAAAGGAAAGGGGCCTGCCGCGGGCCGTCGGACACCGCGAAGGCGTCGGAAGGGTCAGGGAGACTATTAGGATAGCTTCGGAGTTAGGGGTAAAGGTTTTGACCTTCTTTGCCTTTTCTACGGAGAATTGGTCCAGGCCCAAAAACGAAATCAAGGTACTGATGCGCTATCTGGACGATTTTCTAGCCACTCAGGTGAAGGAATTAGATAAAAATAATATTCGCCTTAAGGTCATAGGTAGCGGCGATCCTATCCCGCAACAACTGCAGAATAAGATTCAGAAAGCCCAGGAACAGACCAAAGATAATATCCGTATGACCGTAGTCCTTGCGTTTAATTACGGCTCCAGGCAGGAGATAGCCGAGGCGGCTAAGAGGCTTGCCCAGGATATCTTAATGGGTAAGGTTAAAATAGAAGAGGTTGATGATACGTTTTTTAGCCGCTACCTTTATACCGCGGGCCTGCCTGACCCGGATCTCCTGATCCGCACCAGCGGCCAGATGCGCGTTAGTAATTTTCTTCTTTGGCAGATTTCTTATGCGGAGTTATATTTTCCCGAAAAATACTGGCCCTCTTTCAGGAAAAAGGATTTTGAAGAGGCAATAGAGGAATACCAGAGGAGGGAAAGAAGATTTGGGGGGATTTATGCTTCTAAAAAGGATAATTAGCTCTCTGGCGCTCATCGGTATTATCATCATAACGATATTGTTTAAATTTATTTTCAATATCGCAATAGTTATCTTTACGGTGATAGGGTTATATGAATTTTTTACCATGCTGGAGAAGAAGGGGATAGGCATTTATAAATATTTCGGAATCGGCATCGGCATTATTATCCCGCTTTCGATAATGTTTGGTTTTGAGACCACCAAGAAATGGGAACTGCTCTTTATCATATTGGCGCTGCTTTTCTTAATCATTATGCAGTTTCGCCGCCGCGAAACCTCAGGCGTCATCGTAGCAATTTCTACGACACTATTCGGGATACTTTATGTCTCCTGGTTTTTCAGTTTCCTGATTAAAATCCGTTACCTGGGAAATGGCGCAGGGCTCTTGGCCAGCATTCTTTTGATTACAAAATTGGGGGATATCGGGGCGTATCTGGTAGGCTCGCGTTTCGGTAAGACTCCGCTTATCCCGCGCATCAGCCCCAAGAAATCCGTAGAGGGGGCAATCGGGGGGCTGTTTTTTAGCGTATTGGGGGCGCTGGTAAGCGCGCCGTTCTTGCATTTGGCCTATGCGCATCTTATTATTATGGGCGTTGCGCTGGGTGTGCTTGGCCAGCTGGGGGATTTGTCTGAATCCCTGATGAAACGCGACTGTCAGGTAAAAGATGCAGGGAGGATTCTTCCGGGCTTGGGGGGCGTGCTGGATTCTATCGATAGCCTGCTTTTTACCGCCCCGGCCTTTTATTTTTATTTGAGCCTTATCTTAGAAAAAGTTTAACCATGGTCAACATCGCTGTATTAGGCTCGACCGGCTCCATTGGGATAAATACCCTGCAGGTAATAAGGAATTTTCCCGATAAATTCCGCGCCGTCGCCTTAAGCGCTAACTCCAATAGCGGGCTTCTGGAAAAACAGATCAGGGAATTCCGTCCGGCCTTTGCCTGCTTCGGAAATGCCGAGGGCGCCCGCAGGCTTAAAGCAAGCGGCATTGGCAAGAGGGTCAGGATCTTTGCCGCAGAGGCAGGCCTTGCGGAGATTGTTTCCGAAAAAAAAATAGACAAGGTAGTTATTGCCATAAGCGGTTCTGCCGCATTATTTCCTTTATTGAAGGCGATAGAATGCGGTAAAGAGATCGCCTTGGCCAATAAGGAATCTTTAGTCATCGCCGGCTCAATAATAATGGCTTTGGCGCGCAAAAATAAAATAAAGATTATCCCTATTGACAGCGAGCAGTCGGCAATCTGGCAGTGCCTGGAGGCAGAAAGCGCCGCCAACATTAGGAATATTTATCTTACTGCTTCCGGCGGCCCTTTTAGAAATACCGCCCTTAGCAGGTTAAGGAATGTATCAGTAAGAGAGGTCCTTAAACACCCTAAATGGAAGATGGGGCGCAAAATCAGCGTAGACTCGGCTACCATGATGAATAAGGGCCTGGAGCTCCTGGAGGCGATGTCTTTATTCGGGGTATCAAGCGAAAAGATAAAGATCCTGATACACCCGGAAGCGATAATTCATTCCATGGTTGAGTTCATAGACGGGGCAATCCTTGCGCAGTTATCGGCTACCGATATGCGCATACCAATTCAATATGCCCTTTCTTACCCTGCCAGGCTGGCTAATGATGCTGCCGCCTTGAGGGTGGATTTCTGCAAATTAAAAGGCCTGCATTTCCAGAAGCCTAATCTTATGAAGTTTCCTTGTTTAAGATTAGCGTATCTGGCGGCCTCGGAATCAGGGACGCTTCCGGCGGTACTAAATGCCGCCAATGAGATAGCAGTGAATGAATTCTTAAGGGGCGGGTTAAAATTTGTTTACATATATAATGTAATTGAAAAGGTAATTGCGCGGCACCGTAATAGGCGCAATCCTAAGCTAGAGGATATCCTTAATGCGGATAGTTGGGCCCGGCGTCAGGCGCATGAGATTATCAAGATGTTTTACACAGATTCACACAGATGAAATAACCGGATGCACACAGATCTTGGCCTGATATATCTGTGTGTATCCTAAAGGTATCTGTGTGTATCTGTGAAATGAAAGGTTTTTCAGGGGTCTAAAATATGATTACTTTGTTTATCTTTTTAGCAATACTGGGGACATTAATCCTCGTTCATGAATTCGGGCACTTTATCGCCGCCAAGCGCCTGGGCGTAAAGATAGAAAGGTTTTCTATAGGTTTCGGCCCGAGGTTATTTAAGAAAAAAAAAGGCGATACCGAATATTGCCTGAGCCTCATACCGCTGGGCGGTTTTGTCAAGCTTGCCGGAGATAATCTGGCGGAGTATAAAGGCAAGAAGTACGAATATTTTTCCCGGCCGCCGGGTCAGCGCGCCCAGATAATATTTGCCGGCTCGCTTTTTAATTATATCCTCGGGTTTCTGTGTTTCTGGATAATATTCTTTTCCGGATACCCTACGCTTACCAGCAGGGTCGGGGGGTTAGTTGATGGTTTTGGGGCAAAGGGGGCGGGCCTGCGCATAGGCGATGAGATTACCGCCGTAGACGGCCGAAAGGTTGCCTCATGGGAGGAGCTGCAGAATATAATTCTGGACCGTAAGGCAGAGGAGATGGTGCGGCTGGCGGTGTTACGCGGCAGCAGGGAGTTCAACGTGAAGGTCTCTCTTAAGGAGAAGCAGTTTGACGATGTATTGGGCCAGAAACAAAAAGTGGGGCTCCTGGGCATAACCCCTGATTTAGAGAATACGGTTTATGTAAGATACGGTTTCTTTAAATCTTTTTTGCTGGGGATAAATAAAACCGTGGTTTTGACCCAATTAACTTATAAGGGGTTGTGGAGGATGATTACAGGCAAGATTGCGGTGCGGGATTCAGCAGCCGGGCCGCTGGGCATATTTTTTATAACCTCCAAGGTTGCCCGGCAGGGGATGCCCGCGCTCCTAAATTTCATCGGGATAATCAGCGTAAGCCTGGCTTTGTTTAACCTCCTGCCCCTGCCGGTCCTTGACGGAGGGCATATCTTATTTTTGGTAATTGAGAAGCTCAGGGGAAAGGCCTTAAGCATCAAGTGCGAACACATCATTACCCAGATAGGCCTGACTTTAATCATCTCCTTATTTTTGTTCGTGACTTATAACGATATTATGAGGATTTTCGGCAGCAAGATAATCGGTTTTTTGAAGTAACTATGAAGATAAAAAGGCAGAAGACTAGGGCGGTAACTGTGGGGGGCATAAAAATCGGCGGGGATAATCCGGTTACTATTCAGTCTATGGTTAAATATAAAACCGCCGATATCAAGAAGGCCCTTGGCCAGATCAGGGGCCTAGAGCGGGCCGGCTGCGAAATTGTACGGGTGGCGGTAAGAGACAACCCGGATGCAGAGGCAATCAAGGAGCTTAAGCGCGATATGCGCATCGGGCTGGTTGCCGATATACATTTTGATTGGCGCCTGGCAATGAAGGCAATTGCCAGCGGCGCGGATAAAATAAGGCTCAATCCCGGTAATATATATAGGAAAGAGGAGATTAAGGAGATAGCTGCTGCGGCAAGGGCAAAGCGTATTCCAATCAGGGTGGGGGTTAATTCGGGGTCAATAAGAGAGCGCCCTTTGGCTTCGCTTAGGGCGGGCCGGGGCCTTGCGGATAGAATGGTAAAAAGCGCGCTGGATTATATAAAGATGCTAGAGGGCTTTAAGTTTTATGATATCGTTGTTTCCCTGAAGGGTTCAAATATAATGGATACGGTTATTGCCTGCCGCAAATTCTCAAGGCTCTGCCGGTATCCTTTGCACCTTGGCGTTACTGCTGCGGGCCTGCCTGCCTCAGGGGTGGTAAAATCCAGCATTGCGTTAGGGATCTTGTTATCGGAAGGCATTGGTGATACAATAAGGGTGTCGCTGACGGATAAGCCCCAACGGGAAGTGGCGGCTGCAAAAGCGATCCTGGAATCTTTGGGGCTGCGCCGTTTTGGCCCGGAGATTATCAGTTGCCCAACTTGTGGCCGCTGCGAGGTAGATTTGGTTGATATTGTTAAAGAGGTAGAAAATCGTCTTTCGTCCATCGTCTTTCGTCCATCGTCTCGCCCGCCAACGATGGCGATAATGGGCTGCGTAGTAAACGGCCCGGGCGAGGCAAGGCAGGCTGATATCGGCATTGCCTTTGGCAAAAAAGAGGGCCTGTTGTTTAAAAAAGGCAAGCCCGTAAAAAAGGTTGCGGCTGCTAAATGCGCCGAGATTCTAGTTAAGGAATTTAAAAAATATGCTCTGGAGTAAGGCTTTTATACCGACGCAGAAAGAGGCGCCGCAGGAGGCAGAGTCAGTAAGCCACAGGCTGCTCTTGCGGGCGGGCCTGGTTCGCATGCTTATGGCCGGGGTGTATTCTTATCTGCCGCTGGGCCTTTTAGTACTGCGTAATATTGAAAAGATAATCCGCCAGGAGATGGAGGCCTGTTGTTCGGCAGGCGAGCTGCTCTTGCCGGGCCTGCAGCCGCTGGAATTATGGCAGAGGAGCGGCCGCGACAAGGAGATTGCCGAGGTGATGTTTAAGGTTAATGACCGCAGGAACAGGAAGTTATGCCTGGGGCCTACGCACGAAGAGGCGATCACTGACCTGCTAAAGAACCACATCTCTTCCTATAAGCAATTACCTCTTGTTTTATATCAGATACAGACTAAATTCCGCGACGAAATCCGGCCGCGCTTCGGCCTGGTGAGGGCCTGTGAATTTATTATGAAGGACGCTTATAGTTTTGACCGGGATGAGGCGGGGCTGGATAAAAATTATAAAGCCATCTATGATGCCTACGGCAGGATCTTTGCCAGATGCGGGTTAGAGGTTTTGGTTACCGAGGCAGATCCCGGGGTAATGGGCGGTAAGCTTTCCCATGAATTTATGGCGCCGGCCGCAGGGGGCGAGGATGTGGTTGAGCAGAATTCTAAAAAGATAAACTGCATTGAAGTAGGGCATATTTTTAAACTGGGGACAAAATACAGCGCCAAGCTTGGGGCAAACTTTCTCGATGAAAAGGGGAAACTTTCGTCCGTTATAATGGGCTGTTATGGCATCGGCGTCTCGCGCCTGATTTCGGCAATTATCGAGCAGAATAATGATAAAGACGGCATTATCTGGCCGCTAGAAACAGCGCCCTATAAGGTTATTGTCCTGCCTTTGGATGCGGGGCAAAAAGATATTATGGACTCAGCCGTACAGGTATATAATGAATTAAGGCACAAAGGCATAACCGCGCTCCTTGATGACCGTGATGAAAGAGCGGGTGTTAAGTTTAAGGATGCCGATCTTTTAGGCATACCTTTACAGGTAATAATCGGCAGGGAGTCCCTGCAGAAAAAGGCGGTGGAGTTAAAGATACGCCGCAGCAATCAGAAGGTTCAGGGGCCGCAAAAAGAAATCCTGGAACAAATAGGCGGGATTGTTAATGGATAGGACGGCTGTTAATGAAGTCAAGCTCTTGCTTGAAGGGTTCTTGCGCGCCAAGGGCGTGGATTTGGTTGAGATTATCTGCCGCTATGAAGGCAGGGATCTTGTTGTGAGGATTCTGCTGGATTATCCCGGCGGCGGCATAACTTTGGGTGAATGTACCGCCCTGAATAAAGAGATAAGTTTGATGCTGGAGGAGAAGTATGTTTCAGAAGAGCGCTATGCCCTGGAGGTTTCTTCTCCCGGGCTTGATCGGCCGCTTAAGAGCAAAAATGATTTCTTGCGTTGTAGAAACAAAAGAGTAAGGGTCTTTTTAAGCGATTTAATAAACGGAAAACTTGAATGGGAGGGCCTGATAGATAAGGTGGATGAGCAGGCGGTTTATGTTAAGAGAGGCGAAGAGGTAATAGAGATACCTTTGTGTAAAATAAATAAGGCAAAACAAGTGTTTTAATAGTGCAGTTAACAAAATGATAACAGTTTTAAGGGATAGTAAGGGGTAGGATGGGGCAGTAAGGGGGGCTTTAAAAAATTCCCCTACTACCCCCTACTATCCCTTCCTATCCCATACTACCCCTTAGACGTAGGCAATATTAAACTAAATTAAGAGGAGCAAGACATGAGCCAGGAACTATTAAACATCATTGAACAGATAGAAAGAGAAAAGGGCATCAAGAAAGAAATTTTGATTAAAGCGGTTGAAAGCGCGCTGCTAAGCGCGGCAAGGAAGGTCGTTGGGGCTGCCCCCGATGAGGAGCTAAGAGTGGAGATTGACCCTGCTACCGGCAAGATGCTTGTTTTTAAGAATAACGAAGAGATTAAGTCTATAGGCTTCGGCCGCATTGCCGCGTCTACGGCGCGGCAGGTAATTATCCAGAAGATCCGCGAGGCTGAAAAGGACGTGGTCTTTCATGAATTCCAGGGCAGGGTCGGAGAGATTGTCAGCGGGACGGTCTATCGTTTTGAGAAAGGCAACATCATCGTTGACCTTTTAGGGAAAGCCGAAGGCATGCTCCTGAAACGGGAACAGTCCTCCAAGGAGGAGTTCAGACAGGGGCAGCGTATCCGCGCCTATATTTTGGAGGTGGAGAAAGACGCCAAGGGCCCGCAGATAATACTTTCGCGCGCCCACCCGAATCTGGTAAAAAAACTTTTCGAACTTGAGGTGCCCGAGATTTATGACGGCATTGTGGAAATTAAAGCCATCTCCCGCCAGGCCGGCGAGCGCACTAAAATCGCAGTTTGGTCAAAAAACGAAAAGGTTGATTCCGTGGGGGCCTGCGTAGGGATGCGCGGCAACCGGGTAAGGAATATAGTCAACGAGCTTCAAGGGGAAAAAATTGATATCGTCCGTTACAGCGAGGATATCAAGGAATATATTAAAGCCGCGCTTTCTCCGGCGAAGGTTTCCGAAATAAAACTGGATAAAGAGAATGCAAAGGCTGAGGTTATCGTTGAAGATGACCAGCTTTCCCTGGGTATCGGAAAGCACGGACAGAATGTGCGCCTGGCCTGCCGGCTGATCGGCTGGGGGCTGGATATCCGCACCAAGGCCCAGCTTGCAGAGCGGGCTAAAAAAGCCGCCGAAGAGCTACAGGCAGCTGCTGCCGCTGAAGAAGAGAAAACAACTACCTCTAAAAAGAAGGGCACAAAGAAGAAAGCTAAAGCGACGGCAGAAAAAGAGGCCGCCGCACTGGAGAGCATCGCCGGCATAGGAGAAAAGACTTTAGGACTGCTTAAGAAAGCGGGACTTAAAAGCGCGCAGGATTTAGCCGGCGCCAAAATTGAGGAACTGACAAAGGTTAAGGGTATCGGAGAGAAAAAGGCCGAGAAATTAATTGCGCAGGCCAAGAAGATAAAGCAATAAAAAAATTTATTTATGATTACACAGATTTTTAAAAAGATTCCACAGATTAAAACATAATTATTTTCTAACTATCTGTGTAATCAACCATAATTAGTTGATTAGGCAGATAAATTATACGAGGGATTATTATGGTTAAAACAAAAAAAGCTAAACCCGCAGTTAAGAAAAAGGCAGCGGTAAAAAAACCGGTTTCGAAAAAGGCGGTTTCCAAAACAACCAAGCCCAAACCGGCGCCAAAACCAAAGGTTAAGGCTGAGGTTAAGGTTAAGAAAACGGCTGTATTCAGTCCAAGGCCGCTGAAGCCGAGAAAGCAAAGCCATCTCTTAAAAGAAGTTCCGGAGAAGAAGCCTGAAGCAGCCGTTACGGTAACAAAGCCGGTTATGCCCGTTGCGCCGCCGGTAGCGAAAGAGGCGGTACAGGAGAAGCCTGCCGCAGTTGTTATCCAGCCGCAGCTGAATGAACTGGAACTTGATTTGCCGATTACCGTTAAGGATTTGTCGGTTAAATTACAGGAGAAGTCTTCCGTTGTTATAAAGGCCCTGATGGGCATGGGGAAGATGATCGGGCTAAACCAGTCTCTTGATGAGGAGACGGTAGTAACAATCTGCCGGAAATTTAACTTTAGCTTTAAAGAGGCGCCGGGAAGGGAAAAATTGGCCCTGGGGGCACACGAAGAAAAGGATGACCCCCGTTTTTTAAAACCAAGGGCGCCGATAGTAACATTTATGGGCCACGTTGACCACGGCAAGACCCTGTTGATGGACCAGATCAGAAAAACAAATGTCGTTGATTCCGAGCATGGCGGCATTACCCAGCATATCGGGGCATACCGGGTGAAATTGAGCCACGGAGAGATTACCTTTCTGGATACGCCGGGCCATGAGGCTTTTACTGCTATGCGTGCCCGCGGAGCAGGGGTAACCGACATAGTGGTTTTAGTAGTGGCTGCCGATGACGGGATTATGCCCCAGACCGAAGAGGCGATAGACCATGCGCGAGCAGCAGGCGTGCCGATTATTGTCGCCATAAATAAAATTGATAAACCGCAGGCCGATATTGACAGAGTCAAGAAGCAGTTGGCCAAATTTGACCTGAGCCCCGAAGACTGGGGCGGCAAGACCATTACCGTCTGTGTTTCCGCAAAGACTGCCGTAGGAATCGAAAATTTACTTGAGATGCTTCTTCTTGAGGCGCATATGCTGGAGTTAAAGTCTAATCCCAACAGAATTGCCCGCGGGGTGGTAATCGAAGCAAAGATAACCAAGGGCAGGGGCCCGGTATCAACATTATTGGTGCAGAATGGCACCTTGCGCCTGAATGACAATGTTATCGCCGGGGATTTCCACGGCAAGGTCAGGGCGATGTTTGATGACCGGGGCCATTCTATCGTCTCTGCGGGGCCGGGAGTTCCGGTTGAGGTCCTTGGTATATCCGGGGTGCCTCAGGCCGGAGAGAGTTTTTTTGTTGTGGAGGATGAGAAGACAGCTAAAGGCCTGGCAGAAGGGCGCCAGGAGCAAAAAAAGCAAAGCCAGATGAAGTCGGCAAAGAGGATTAGCCTTGAGGATTTACATGCCCAGATACAGGCGGGCAAGATCAAGGAGCTGAGCCTGATCATTAAGTCTGATGTGCAGGGTTCTCTTGAGGCGATCAAGGATACCTTAAACAAACTCAATGTCTCGGAGATAAAATTAAATATCATGCATGCCGGAGTGGGGAATATCAATAACTCCGATGTTGTCCTGGCTATGGCAGCCAATGCGTTGATATTAGGGTTTAATATTGTGGCCGATGATTTAGCCAAGCAGACTGCGTTGAAGGAAGGCATTGAGATAAAGATATATAATATTATTTATGAGCTTGCCAATGATATAAAGGCGGCGGTAGAAGGGATGCTCGAGCCGAAGATTAAAAGAGTCTTTCTGGGTAAGGCAGAGGTAAGGAAGGTCTTTGACCTTACCAAAGCAGGCAGGGTCGCGGGCTGTTATATTACCAAAGGGAAAGTCAGCCGCCAAGGCATGGTTACTTTGGTTCGGGGCGGCCAGCCGGTTTTTGAAGGCAAAATCTCAGCGCTAAAACGTTTTAAAGATGACGTCCGGGAAGTCGCCGAAGGTTATGAATGCGGCATTTCTTTAGACGGATTTAGCGACCTGCAACAAGGAGATATAATCGAGGCCTACGAGATAGAGAAGATAGCGCGTAAGTTAGAAAATCCGTAAATGGTAAATCGTAAATGGTAAATCGTAAATGGTAATTATTTAAAATTACGAATTACGATTTACGAATTACGAATATCCTATGAAGAAACGAATACTAAGCGGGATGAGGCCGACAGGTAAGCTCCACCTGGGGCATCTGGTGGGGGCGCTGGAGAATTGGAAGAAACTGCAGGAGGACTATGATTGTTTCTTTATGGCCGCTGACTGGCATGCGTTGATGAGCGAATACCAGAATCCGCAAGAGCTAAAAGATAATATTATCGATAACCTTATAGATTGGCTTGCCTGCGGGGTTCTGCCCGAGAAGTCAACTATTTTTATCCAGTCGCATATAAAAGAGCACCTGGAGCTGTATATGGCGTTTTCACTGCTTACGCCGCTGGGCCTCCTGGAGCGTTGCCCCACCTATAAGGAGCAGCTGCGCGAACTAGCCAACCGCGATTTAAGCACTTACGGATTTCTGGGGTATCCGGTCTTGCAGGCGGCAGATATCCTGCTTTATAAAGCAGAGGCCGTACCCGTAGGGAATGATCAGCTTCCGCATTTGGAACTAACCAGGCAGATTGCCAGAAGGTTTAACAATACCTATAATACTAAACTTTTTTCTGAGCCAAAGGCGCTGCTTACCCAGGCTAGCCGCCTCTTGGGACTTGATGGCCGCAAGATGAGCAAGAGTTATAATAATACAATCGCGCTCTCAGAGCCGCCGCAGGAGTTAAGAAGGAAGGTGCAGAGTATGTTTACCGACCCGCAGAGGATTAAGTTATCTGATGCGGGCCATCCGGAGGAATGCAACGTCTGTAATTACTACAGGGTATTTGCGCCGCAGAGAGAGGGTCAGGTCTGCCAGGACTGTAGTAATTCCAGGATTGGCTGCACCGGATGCAAGAAGGAACTGGCAGAGGTTTTAATTAAAATCTTGGAACCCATCCAAAAGAAAAGAAGAGAGCTTATGAAAGATAAGAAGCGCCTGAATGCTATATTAAAAGAAGGAGAGGTTAAGGCAGGCGCCGTTGCCTCAAAGACGATTGGCGAAGTAAAGGGATTCCTGAATATATAATGGCTTATAAGATAAAACTGGAGATATTTGAGGGCCCGCTGGATTTATTGCTTTATCTGGTAAAAAAAGACCATCTCAATATCTACGATATCCCCATTTCCGAAGTTACCGAACAGTACCTACAATACCTTAATTTAATGCAGCTATTGGATTTGAATATCGCCGGAGAATTCCTGGTGATGGCAGCCACGCTTATGCAGATTAAATCAAAGATGCTCCTGCCTGCGGAGGAGTCGCCGCAGGATGGCCAAGAGCAGGAGGACCCGCGCGCGGAACTGATAAAACGCCTGCTTGAATACGAAAAGTTTAAAGAGATAGCCGCCTCCTTGAGGGAGAGAGAGGTTAATCAGAAGGAGGTCTTTAAGCGCCCCAAGACAGGTTTAGACAAGGATATCGTTAAGGGCGCAAGAGACGAAGTCTATTTTGAGGCCAGTATTTTTGACCTGATCAATGCTTTTTCCCAGGCCTTAAAAGACATCCCCAAAGAGGTATTTTACGAAGTCATCAAGGATGAATTCACCATTGAAGAAAAAATCCATGATATACTGCATCTTTTACTGCTTGAGCCTTCTTTGAGGCTCTCGGATTTATTCAGCAGGGCCAAAAATAAAATTGAGATAGTCGTAACTTTCCTGGCAATATTGGAACTGGTAAGGATGAAAGAGATTATCGCCTGTCAGGGCGAGGCCTTCAAGGAGATAGAAATTTCAAGGAACAGAGATAACATTATACCCTATGACAGAAGAAACCAGGCAGGCCCTGCTTAAGGGCAAGGACAGGCCAATAATAACTGACCTGAAGGAATCCGAAGAGGATTTGGTTCTTAATTTATCCCTTAGGCCCAAGAAACTATCTGAATTCGTCGGCCACAAGGAGATCGTGAATAATCTAAGGATTTGCGTGCAGGCGGCTAAACAGAGAAAAGAGCCGCTGGAGCATTTGCTTCTAAGCGGACCGCCGGGCTTAGGCAAGACTTCGCTTTCCTATATTATTGCCCATGAGATGAATACCAAGATTACCGCAACCAGCGGCCCTGCCATTGAGCGCGCGGGTGATTTAATCGGGATTCTAACCAACCTGGAGAATGGGGATATTCTTTTTATTGATGAGATTCATCGGCTTTCCAAGGTGGTGGAGGAGTTTTTATATCCGGCGATGGAGAGCTTTCAGATTGATTTCGTGATAGACAAGGGGCCGTACGCCAAGACCATTAAATTTAACTTGAAGCCTTTTACTTTGGTGGGCGCTACCACCAGGACCGGCCTGTTAGCTGCGCCCTTGCGCGGCAGGTTTGGGATATTCTATAATCTTGATTTTTACAAAGTCGAGGACTTAGCCAAAATTATCAAGAACTCAGCCAGGGCCTTAGCCGTAGAGGTAGAGGCGCCGGCAGCAGAAGAGATCGCCCGGCGTTCCCGCGGCACGCCCCGGGTTGCGAACCGGCTGCTGCGCAGGGTCAGGGACTATGCTCAGGTGGCAGGAGTTAAAAGTATTAATGCCGATACCGCAGCCAGGACCCTTAATGAACTGGGAATTGACAGGGCGGGGTTAGATGATTTAGACCGCAAGGTTTTAAGGTCGGTTTTAGAGACTTATTCCGGAGGGCCGGTGGGGGTGGAGGCGCTGGCCGCCAGCCTGAACGAGGAGGTTGATACTATCGCCGATACCGTTGAGCCGTACCTTTTGAAAACCGGATATTTAAAGCGCACTGCGCGGGGGAGAGTGGCAACTAAGTGTGCCTTTGACCACTTCGGCATCAAATACGAAAAACAAACGGAATTGTTTTAATATAGATGGTTGGCGTCGCTATTTACGTCCGCCACAAAACTCAAAGGAGGTAAGAATGGGGAAAACAAAGGCTAAAGAACCGTTGTTGGCGCTTTTTTTGTCCGTTATCCTGGTGGGTTTAGGCCAAGCTTACTCAAGCAAGGTCCTGCGCGGCGTATTATTTTTAGTTATCCGGGTATTATTGATTGCCGCCTGCCTGTATTTTATCCTAAGCCCCGCCGCAAAGATTAACCTTTTTCTCTATCTATTACTGCTTGCATCTCTGGCCTTTCAGATTTTTACCATCGTGGATGCTTATTTCTGCGCAAAGGCTTATAACAAGACAAGCCGCCTCAAGAGGGAAATTTCCCCGGGCAGGAGAATTTTCCTCATTGCCGCTATTGTATTAGCCATTTTTGTGTTCATTCCTTCGCATGCTATCCCTTTATATATCAAGGCCAATATAGTGCAGTCAATGCGCATGCCGGATGCGGCGATGGAGCCGGTTTTAATGAAAGGGGATACCATATTTATCAATAAGGCCATTTATAGGAAAGCTAACCCTTTAAGGGCAGATGTGGTTGTTTTTAAGAAACCTGACAAATTAAGTAATCTCTACCTTGCCAGGGTAATCGGGCTGCCCGGAGAAACAGTTGAGATTAGAAACGGAAAGGTTTTAATAAACGGCGCGGCCCTGTATGAGCCGGAGGCTGTGTCAAAGATATATTACGATAACCGGGGCACCAAGGGGCAGGAGGGCAGCCTGGTTAATGTTCCTGACGGCAGCTACTTTGTTCTCGGCGATAACAGCGTTGCCAGTAAAGACAGCAGGTTTTTCGGCTGCATCAGCAAAAAGTCAATAATCGGCAAGGCCTATAAGATATTCCTGCCGCTTGACCGTTCCGGGGCGGTTAAATAAACCCCGTTATAAAACCTATTGCTAACGGAGTGTCCCTAAAAGACTGTCCCCTCGGCGCCTAAAGAATCAGCGTAGAGGGGACAGTCTTTAATTGCAGGATATCAGGTTATCGGGTTATCCGGATGTGGATATCGGTGTATCGGGATATCAGGAAATTATTTTTCCGGATACCCAGATATCCAGTTATATTTATGTTTAAAAAACTATTCCTTATAATCTTATTTCTTTGCGCAGTGGCTCTTCTTATTATTGCCGGGCCGATACCGCTGTCAAAAAAACAGGAATTTGACACTATTGAGCCGTTGGCAAAAGATGAGCGCGTCTTGATTCTTGCACCCCATCCCGACGATGAGGCGATAGCCACGGCCGGTGTGATCCAGCGGTCTTTGCAGGCGGGCATCCCGGTAAAAGTATGCTATTTAACAAACGGCGACTTCAACGAACTCTCTTATCTATTGACACGGGTGAATATTGCTTTTTTTTCTGAAGATTTTATCCGCATGGGCAGGCAGAGAAGAAAAGAGGCCATCCGGGCGATGAATTACCTGGGCCTGCATGACAGCGATCTGGTATTTTTGGGATACCCTGACTTCGGGACCTTAGAGATTATGCTTAAATATTGGGGCCAGGACCATCCCTTTGAACATCCGCTAACCCGGATTTCCAGGATTCCCTATCAGGAGGCGCTTTCTTATAACGCCCCATATGAAGGGGGGAGCATACTTGGCGACTTAGAAGCAGTGCTTTTTGACTTTAAGCCGACAAAGATTTTTGTTTCGCATCCTGCGGATACCAACGCTGATCATAGGGCGTTGTATTTATTTTTGCGCGTTGCTTTATGGAACCTTGCGGATAAAATAAAGGATCCGCAGGTCCTGCCGTATGTGGTACACGTAGCGGGCTGGCCGCGGCCAAAGGGTTATTATCCTAATCTTGAACTTAGCCTTCCGCAAAATCTAAAAAGAGTACATTGGCGTACCCTGCCCTTAAAACCGCGGGAGGTCGAGATAAAACACAAGGCCATATCTTTGTATCCCAGCCAGGTCAGGTGCGATCCGCCTTATTTATATTCCTTCGCGCGAAAGAATGAGCTTTTCGGGGACTATCCGCCGCTTAAATTAAATAAGGCCGTTGGAGGCAAAGTAACCTGGCATTATTTAGCGGATAGAGGCAGGATTAATGAAGAATCCAAAATTACCAGGCTCGCTTACACCATAAGGGGCAGCGATTTATTCATAAGGTTTAATATAAGGAGAGGGCTAAAGGAGCGCATTGACCTGATAGTTTTTCTTTTGGGTTACAGTAAACAAATGGAATTTTCTCAGATGCCTAAAATCCGCATTGATATTAACAAGGCAAAATTGATCTTACGCGACAAGGGAAAATACATTTCCATTGACGGGGCATATTTCAGGCACGGGGAGGAGGCCGGGTTGATCAAGGTTCCTTTGCCGGCGCTGGGGGATCCGGATTATATTCTTAGCTCTGCCACGGCAAAAATGCGGGATTTATCCCCCGATGAAATCAGCTGGCGTATTCTGGAGATAGAAAAATGAAGGTATTGCTGCATACTTGCTGCGCGCCGTGTTTAATTCACCCCCTAGAGCGGCTAAGGGAGTGCGGCTGGGAGGTTAGCGCCATATTCTACAACCCTAACATTCACCCTTTTGCGGAATATAACTTAAGAAAACAGGCGCTGGAGGAGTTTTGCAGGGTAACTCCTCTGGAGGTGTTTTATCCGGAGTATTTGCCTTCGGAATTCTTTCAGGCGGTTAACCTGATGGAAGAAAAGTCCCAACGTTGCCCGGTATGCTGGTTCCTGCGGCTTAACCGGACTGCTGAATTCGCCAAAAGCAAAGGTTTTGATGCCTTTACTAGCACTTTGCTGGCCAGTCCTTATCAGGACCAGCAGGCTCTTAAGAAAATCGCTTCCGATATTTCAAAAGAGAAGGGGATAGAGTTTTTCTATGAAGATTTCCGTCCCGGGTTTAAGCGGGCGCACCAAATTGCCAGGGAATACAAGATTTATTGCCAGAATTATTGCGGCTGCGTCTATTCGGAAATAGAAAGGCACAGAAAATAAATATGGGCAGTATCAGGAATTTTTTAGCTATGGCCGCGCCGTTAGTTTTTCGATTAAGATGCATAGTTTTTATTACGGTTATCTTACTATCGACTATCGACTATCCCTGCCTGTCCGGCAGGCAGGGACTATCGACTACGTTTGCCGATACGCCGCAGCAGATACGGGTTCTGATCCTGAAGGAGGCAGCTTCCTTCAACTTCAGGGTAAAGGGGCCGTATAAGATAACCGATGCCGCCCGAAAAGAGCGCCTGGCCGCAGGCAATAATTTAAATACCACTGTAACAGCTTGCAATGACGGGATTATCATCGGGGCCAAGAGCTTTAAGTTTGCGCGCCTGCATTTCTTATCAGGGGGCTCGGCCGAGGCCATAATAAACGGCCGCAGGTTCAGGGGGGATTTGGAATTTATAAAGAATAAAAATAACAGCCTCTCAATAGTAAATCATATTGACATTGAGGATTATATAAAGGGCATCTTGTATCATGAGGTTTCGCATTACTGGCCGATAGAGGTTCTAAAGGCCCAGACAATAGTCTGCCGCAGTTACGCAATGTATCAGAAGGAATCAAACAAAGCCAGGGATTACGACCTCACCAGCGATATATATTCGCAGGTTTACGGCGGCAAGACTTCGGAGCGTTACCGCAGTAGTATAGCGGTTAGGGATACGGGCGGGGCTATACTTACCTACAAGGGGAAGGTCCTTCCGGCCTTCTTCCACGCTACCTGCGCGGGCCATACCCAGGATGCCTCTTTAGTCTGGGACATAGACCTGCCCGCGCTTAAAGGGGTAAAGTGTGATTTCTGCGTAAAGTCGCCCCATTATAAATGGAATTACGTATTGCCCGTAAAAGAATTCGGGGGGAAGTTGAATGAATCCGGATACGTTGTTAAAGAAATAAAGCATATCGCTGACGCCGGCAGGGACAATTCCGGCCGGCTAACCGATGTGGAGATTGCTGCCTCGGGCGGTTTGCTAAAAATTCCGGCCAATAAGCTGCGCAGTATCTTAGGCCCCAATCTTATCAGGAGCACTAATTTTAGAGCCGATATCGTTGGCAGCGACGTAGTATTTGAAGGCCTGGGTTGGGGGCATGGCGTTGGTATGTGCCAGTGGGGGGCCTACTTCATGGCAAAAGAGGGCCGTGATTATAAAGATATACTTGTTTATTATTACCCAGGCACGGAATTGCGGAATATTGATTAGCATTAGAAGGATATCCGGATATCGGGGTATCCGGTAGTGGGCATCAGGATATCTGGTTATCCGGAAAAATAATTTCCTGATATCCTGATACACCGATATCCACATCCGGATAACCTGATGCCCTGATATCCCTAAACGATATGCATCTTTCTGATTTCGATTACAACCTGCCCAAAGAATTAATCGCGCAATACCCCCTACAGGTGCGCGACAGCGCCAGGCTTATGGTTTTAGACCGTAAGAGCCAGTCCATAGAGCACCGGGCATTCCGCGACATAACCGGATACCTAAAAAAAGGCGACCTTTTTGTTTTAAACGATACCAAGGTCCTGCGCAGCCGCCTTAAGGGCAGGCGTGTTAGCGGCGGCAAAGTTGAGGTACTGCTTCTGAACCATAAAGAGAGATTAACTTTCAGGGCATTGATTAAGCCGGCGCGGATAAAAATAGGCGAAACCATATCTTTTGGTAACGATGAAATTTCAGGCTTAATCAGCGCAAAAAATGAAATTACCTTTCATGTTGAGAAACCCGGCTCTGTTTACGAGTTAGGGGTTATGCCGCTGCCGCCTTATATAAAGAGGGAGCCTGAAGAGCTGGATAACCAGTATTACCAGACGGTATATGCCAACCATGAGGGGGCTATTGCCGCGCCTACTGCCGGGCTGCATTTTACAAAGGAGCTTATACAGAGGATGGAGTCGGCGGGGATAAAATTCGCGTCTCTTACCTTGCACGTCGGCTATGCCACCTTTAAGCCGGTAAAAGAAGAGGATATTACCAAACATAATATGGAGCCGGAATGTTTTAAAATCCCGCAGGGGGTAATAACAGCGCTTAGCCAGGCAGAAGAGAATAAATCGCGCGTATTTGCCGTCGGCACAACCAGCCTGCGGGCATTAGAGAGTTATAGTTTGGGTAATAAAGAAGGCTACACGGATCTATTTATTTACCCCGGCTATAAATTCAGGCTTGTTAGCTGCCTGTTGACTAATTTTCACCTTCCGCGTACAACGTTGTTTATTCTCGCCTGCGCCTTCGGCGGCGCAGAATTTATCAGGCGGGCTTATGCCGAGGCAGTTAAGAAGAAATACCGGTTTTACAGCTACGGCGACGCGATGTTGATTATATGAGCAGTGTGCATAATTCACCCGGTGTCATTGCGAGGAGTCCCGACGATATGTCGGGACGACGAAGCAATCTCTTTTTAGATTGCTTCGCTCCTGCTTCGGGCTAACGCCCTCGCAGTCGCTCGCAATGACGATGGAATTATGCACACGCCCCAATTATCTAATGTTTAAACTAATACACCAGGATAAAAAGGCTAAGGCGCGCCTGGGCCGATTAACTACCGCCCACGGGCAGATTGATACCCCCTGTTTTATGCCGGTAGGGACTCAAGGGACGGTTAAGGCCCTCTCTCCGGCGGAATTAGAAGAAGCCGGCGCGCAGATTATCCTTTCTAACGCGTATCATTTATTCCTGCGCCCCGGCAGAGAGGTTATAAAGAAGGCGGGAGGCCTGCATTCATTTATCTCCTGGCCGAAGGCGATACTGACTGACAGCGGCGGATACCAGATCTTTAGTTTGGCGCTTCTTAGAAAAATAAATGACAGGGGAGTAGAGTTTCAGTCGCATATTGACGGAATGAAGCATTTTCTGACCCCCGAGGAGGTTGTTGGTATCCAGGCGGATTTTGGCTCGGATATCATTATGCCGCTGGATGAGTGCGTGCATTATCCCTCTAGCAGGGATCGGGCAGAAATTGCTATGCGCAGGACGCTTGAGTGGGCCAGTCGTTCAAAACAGGCGGCAGAAGAAAGAATTCGCAAGAGAGAAGGAAATCAATTGTTGTTTGGTATTGTGCAGGGCGCCACTTACGATGACCTGCGCAGGGAGTGCGCCGAACGGCTGATAGAAATAGGTTTTGACGGCTATGCTATAGGCGGAGTTTCCGTTGGCGAACCCAGAAATTTGATATATAATACAGTAGGCTGGGTTTCAGGCCTGCTGCCGGTTAATCAGCCCCGCTATCTTATGGGCGTAGGCCTGCCGCAGGATATAGTTGAGGCAGTAGGCTTAGGTATGGATATGTTTGATTGCGTTGTGCCTACCCGTTACGGCAGGAATGGGACCGCTTTTACCAGCCGCGGCAAACTGACCATCAGGAATGCCCCCTATACGCAGGAGTTCGCTCCGTTGGATGCCGAATGCCGCTGTTATGCCTGCAGGAATTTCAGCAGGGCGTATTTACGCCATCTGTTTAATACTGACGAAATCCTGGGCTTAAGGCTGGTTTCTTTGCACAACATTTATTTCTATCTGGAGTTGATGCGCAATATTAGAGAAGCGATCCGAGAGGACAAATTCAGCGAATTTAAGAAAGAATTCTTGAGTAAATATAACGCCAGTTTAGAATAATAGGATAAGGTTGAGGATGAGGTTGAGTAAAAATACTTAACCTTAACCTTAACCTCCGTATGCTTATCGATATCATCACAATATTTCCCAAGATGTTTTCCCCCGTGCTGAATGAATCCATAATCAAGCGGGCGCAGGCTAAAGGTAAGGCCAAGATTCGCCTGCACGACTTGAGGGATTATACCTCTGATAAGCACCGCAAGGTCGACGACCGCCCTTTTGGGGGCGGGGCGGGAATGTTGATGCGTCCGGAGCCTATCTTTAATGCCGTGGAGTCCCTGGCCAAGAAAGGCGGCCTGTCACAGAAAAAGAGGCGGGTCATTTTACTCTCTCCTCAGGGAAAGAGGTTAGAGCAGAAGAGCGCTAGAAGATTGTCAAAATACAGCCATCTTATTCTTGTCTGCGGCCATTACCAGGGGGTGGATGAAAGGGTGGCCGGGCATCTTGCGGATGAAGAGGTATCTATCGGTGATTACATCCTTACCGGAGGCGAACTTCCGGCAATGGTTCTGGTTGATGCGTTGGTGCGGCTTTTGCCCGGAGTGCTGGGAGATAAAAACTCCTTGAATTTTGAGTCATTTGAAGATAATCTATTAGAATCCCCGCATTATACAAGGCCGGCGTTTTTTAAGGGGATGAAAGTGCCGGAGGTGCTTTTATCCGGGGACCACAAGAGGATAGAGGCATGGAGGAGAAAAGAGGCCCTGAAGAAAACGAGAAGGAAGAGGCCGGGCCTTCTTAAATCACAATAATCGAAAGGAGAAATGATACCGTGGATAAGATAAAACAGATTGAATCGGAATTTACCAAAAAAGAATTCCCTGAATTTAAGGTGGGGGATACGGTCAAGATATTTACCAGGATACCGGAGGGGCCGGATAAGTTTCGCCTGCACCCTTTTGAAGGGGTAGTTATCGCCAAACATGGCTCGGGGTTAAAGGTGACCTTCAGCGTAAGAAAAGTTTCTTACGGGGAGGGGATAGAGCGCGTTTTTCCGCTTTACTCGCCCAGCATTGAAAGTATTAAAGTGCTGCGTTCCGGAAAGGTAAGGAGGGCAAAGCTTTATTATTTAAGAGGAAAAGTCGGAAAACACGCCACAAAAATAAAGAACGCAGAAGAGCGGAAATAGGATACCGAAAAAGAAGTTGTTCTATTACGAGAAAAAACTTCAAAAACAGGGTTACAATTTTATTATCGGGGTAGACGAGGCCGGGCGCGGGCCTTTAGCCGGGCCGGTGGTCGCGGCGGCAGTAATCCTTAAGGGGAACAGGCGTTTTAAAAACCGCATAGACGACTCAAAAAAATTAACCCCCCTGGCGCGCGAGGAGGCATTTCTTGAACTCTCCCGCAAGGCCGTATTCGGTATCGGCATAATGAGCGAGAAGGTAATCGACCGCGTTAATATATTGCAGGCTACGCGCCTGGCTATGGAGCAGGCGGTGATTTCGCTGCTTAAGAAAATGAATTTTCCTAAATCCGCCAATCCTTACATTATTACCGACGGCCGCATCCCCTTGAATATAGCGCTTCCCTGCAAGGGGATTATAGGCGGCGACCGCAAATCCAAGACTATCGCCGCGGCATCTATTTTTGCCAAAGTTACCCGCGACCGCATCATGAAGATGTATGACTTAGTATTCCCGCAATACGGTTTCGAAAAACACAAAGGCTATCCCACTCGGGAGCACATAAGAAAATTAAAAAAGTTAGGGCCTTCTTTAATCCATAGGCAAAGTTTCCACGTTGACTAAACAAAATTTATATTTAGGTAAACCCCGCTCCTGCGCGCAGGAGCTGGGTAAATCCGGAGAAGAGGCCGCGGTTGATTTATTAAAGAAAAACGGATATAATATCATCTTTAGGAATTATAAGACGCGTTTGGGCGAGATAGATGTCATCGCCTACGACAAGGATACGCTCTGTTTTATTGAAGTAAAAACCAGGAGTTCCGACAGGTTCGGCCTCGGGCAGGAGGCGGTATCAAAACCTAAGCAAAGGCAGATTGCTAAGGCCGCGCTTATTTTTATTAAAGAAAAAAACCTGCTTAACAGGAAGGCAAGGTTTGACGTAGCTTCGGTTCTGGTTTCTCTTGGGCTGCCGAAAATAAATTTGATAAAAGACGCCTTTGAGTTAGACCCAAGTTTTAGCCCTTAAAATGTATAAAGACAGTTCGCTCAAAAAATATCTTGATGATTTGGCGGCAAAGCTGCCTGCCCCGGGCGGGGGTTCGGCAGCGGCATTATCGGCCGCGCTGGGGGCCTCCTTAATCAGCATGGTGGTTAATTTTTCCCTGGGGAAGCCTAAATATGCCTGTTATGAAAATGACTTAAAAGGGATTTTCCGGAAATCCGAAGGTTTAAGGAGGCAATTCCTGAACCTGGTGGATCTGGATGTCCGCGCCTATAAGGGCAGGAACATAAGGGATGCGCTTGACGTGCCTTTTATGCTGGCGCGCCTGTGCCTTGAGGGGATAAAATTATGCCCGCCCCTGGTGAAAAAGGGTAATATAAATTTAATCAGCGATGTGGCGGTAGCCGCGGTCCTGCTGGAGGCGGCATTTTCTTCGGCACAATACAACGTGGAGATAAACCTGAAGTTACTGGGGGACAAAAAGTTATCCGTTGCCATTAAGAGGGAATTGGCGGGCAAGGATAAAATAATAAAGAGAATAAGGATGCAGACGGAGGTTAAAGTTGGCGAAATTATTAGAAGGTAAACCTATTGCTGAGAAAATAAAAGAAGAGATTAAGTCTGGAGTTTGCTCTTTAAAAGTCAAGCCTGTTTTGGCCAGTGTTCAGGTTGGCGAGAATGCCGGCGCTGAAAGCTATGCTAAGTCTCAAAATAAGGCTGCCGAAGGCTTAGGCATTGATTATCAGTTTCATAAATTGGCCGTAGATACCTCAGAGGACAGCCTTGTTGAGTTTATCCGCAGGCTAAACGGAGATAAATCCGTAAACGGCATCATTATCCAGATGCCCCTTCCGCCGCAGATAGACTATAAAAAGATAAGCGGGTTTATCAGCCCGGATAAGGATGTGGAAGGGATGCATCCGCTAAATATAGGTAAGATAGTGTTTGGAAAGGCCAAGCTCCTGCCCTGTACGCCGGCGGCAGTAATGGAGTTATTGAATTGCTGCTCTCTGGATTTATGCGGAAAAGAAGTAGTAATAGTCGGCCATAGCGAGATAGTCGGTAAGCCCCTGGCGCTTATTTTATTGGATAAGTTCGCCACGGTGACGGTGGCTCATATCGGCACCTCCAAGGCAGGCAGATTAGAGGAGCATGTAAAGAGAGCCGAAATCCTGATTGTGGCAGTGGGCAAGGCCGGCTTAATTAAAGGCGAATGGGTTAAAGAGGGGGCTATTGTTATTGACGTGGGGATAAACCGCGTGGAAGGAAAAATTGTCGGAGACGTGGAGTTTGAGGAGGCCGCAAAGCGCGCCTGCTGTATTACCCCCGTCCCCGGCGGCGTCGGCCCCCTGACCGTTACCATGTTGATGCGCAATTTAGTGGAAGCGGCAAAATTACAGCAGGGCTAAAAAATGACCTTTAAGGAAAAAATACATTCGGGTAAGTTTGTGGTGACCTCGGAGATTGGGCCGCCCAAGGGAATCGAGGTTGGGCAGATCCTGGAGGATGCCGAACTTATCCGCGGCAGGGTGGATGCCATAAACGTTACCGACCTGCAGAGTTCGGTGATGCGGCTGGGCTCTTTGGCAGTCTCCAGCCTCCTGAAACAGAAGGGTTTTGAGCCGGTATTTCAGCTGACCTGCCGGGACCGCAACCGCCTGGCGCTACAGTCGGACCTGCTTTCCGCGGCGGCGCTGGGCATTGAAAATGTTCTCATCTTAACCGGCGACCATACCACATTAGGAGACCATCCCGAGGCAAAGCCTGTTTTTGACCTGGATTCAGTGCAGTTATTGCAGGCAGCCAAAAAGCTGCAGCAGGGCTTTGATATGAATAATTTTAAGCTTCAGGGTGAGCCTCCGAAATTTTGCCTGGGCGCAGTGGTAAATCCCGGCGCAGACCCCCTGGAGCCGCAAATTCTAAAGATGGAGAAAAAAATAGAGGCGGGGGCGGAATTTTTCCAGACTCAAGCCGTCTATGACCTGAAGATTTTTGAAAATTTTATAAATAAGATAAAACACTTAAAAACCACGGTGCTGGCGGGTATAGTGCTGTTAAAATCCGCCGGCATGGCAAGGTATATGAATAAGAACGTCGCCGGGGTTTTTGTGCCCGATAACCTGATAAAAGAGATGGAAGAGGCAAAGGACAAGGCTGCCAAATCCGTAGAAATATCCTCAAGGCTGATAAAGGAACTCAAGGCCATGTGTAACGGCATCCATATTATGCCTATCGGCTGGGATAAGATTGTGCCGAAGGTATTGGATGCGGCGGGGTTATAATAATGGGCCTGCCGCAGATACCCGGGGCAAAGAAGAAGGGCGTAGTATTATTTGATGTTTCGGATGGCCTGGAAAAATTAGACGAGTATCTTATAAATGATACCGTCTGCATTGACGGACCGGCAGAACTCGCCATCCGCCTGGCCGGGGAGCTGAATCATAAATACAAAGTCGCCTCCAAAGTCGTAAACAGGGACAAATTTGAAAGAGAACTGCCCGCCTATATTGAAGTAATCAACAGCCCTATTCAGGAGATCGTCGGGGAAGGAAGGGCGGAGGCGGTTAAGTTTAAAAACGGCAAAGTTGTCGGGGTAAGTTTAGTCGTATTAATAAAAGGAGATAATATGTCAGAGCTATTAGTTCAGATGGGGACCAAGGGTGCGGCGGCGGTACTGGAGTTGACGCGCCAGTCGCTAAACGATGCGATTGCCGCCGGGGGCAGGGATAAACCGGTTGCTTTTCCCGAGACAAATTATTATCTGCCCCTGATAAATGTCTTATTGAATATTGAGGTCAGGAACCTGGGGGATTGCCTTCTTGCCTTAGAGCAGGCAGAGGCATTAAACAGGAATGAGGCGGCCAAGAGCGGCTTGATTATAAACAGCCTCGGCGGCATCCTGAATAAAGGCATCGCCACTTTAATCTGCGAGGAGCTCCTGGCGGTTCTGGCGGTTTCAAAAAAAGAGCACCCTAAGGCCGGTTTGGGTTTTGTGCCGGATAAGATACTGCGTTCGCTGGGATTACAGCTGGTTGACGGCAGGATCTCCGGCATCGCCGTAATCTTAGGGCCGGCTAAAGACGATGATTCCGCCGTAGAATTAATCAGGAATTTCCAGTCCAAGGGCATTGTCAGCCTCTTAGCCGGCAGCGCTTCAGGAAAAACTTTTGCCAGCCAGCTTGAGAATAAAAAAATAGAATTAGGGCTGGATAATTATATTGTTGCCCTGGGGGAGGATTATTTATCGGCGATTTATGCGGTTAATTTTGCGGTAAGAGCGCCCTTAATTTACGGCGGATGCAAGCCCGGGCAGTGGGAGGCTGCAGCCGGTTATGTCCGCAATCGCGTGCCTGCTTTTGTTCTGCTTTTGGGGTATGTCGATGAGGTTATCGTTGCCACCGGCCTGGGTGTATTGGCTTTCGGCCTGCCGATTATAACCGACTTGGATGTGCCGCAGCTGCCTAAGATAGACACTACGCTTTATGAGGCGCTGGTTACCGAGAAGGACTATAAAAAAATTCCCTCAAAGTGTATTCTGGCGCGGGGGATTAAGGTGAAATTGGCAGAGGTGCCTGTGCCTGTGCCGTATGCCTCGGCCTTTGAAGGGGAGCGGGTGAAGAAAGACCAGCTGCAGGTTGAATTCGGAGGAAAGGCAAGCCTTGCCTTTGAATTTCTCTCATCCGCAAAGGAAGAGCAGGTTGATGACGGCAGGTTTGAGCTAATCGGCCCGGACATTGACCAGTTAGAGCCGGACAAGAAGTCTCTGCCCTTGGCAATTACAGTTGGAGTCTTTGGCCGCAAAATGCAGAAGGATTTTGAGCCGATACTGGAACGCCAGATTCATCGTTTCATGAATTACGCCTGCGGGGTAATGCACGTGGGCCAGCGCGATATGAACTGGATACGCATCAGCCGTGATGCCTTTAATAAGGGTTTCAGGTTAAAGCATGTCGGGGTAATCCTGCATGCGATGCTGCATCAGGAATACAGCGCCATCGTAGATAAGGTTCAGGTTAAGGTTTACACAAAGCAGGATGAGGTAGAGAAACTATTGCCTGCCGCCAAAAAGGTGTTTGATGAGCGCGACGAACGCATCAGCGGGATGACCGATGAAAGTGTAAAGGATTTTTATTCGTGCCTGCTCTGCCAGTCCTTTGCCCCGAATCACGTTTGTATCGTAACCCCCGAGCGGCTGGGCCTCTGCGGGGCATATTCCTGGCTTGATGCCAAGGCGGCGTATGAGATTACCCCCACCGGGCCGAATCAGCCTATTACCAAAGGCAGCGTCTTGGACGAGCGGCTGGGCCAGTGGCAGAGCGTAAATGAGTTTATCTATCAGAAATCAAACAAGAGCATCGATAAGACCAGCATGTATTCGCTTATGGATTCCCCGCAATCGTCGTGCGTAGTGGGAAACACCCGAGTTATTATTGATAATGAATTAAAGCCCATAGGGGAATTTATAGATAATAATCGCGGAGGTGAAGAATATGCGAAGTCGGGAGTTTTTACTTTAAAGGAAAGTAAAGCAACTTCGGAGAGAATAGTGGCAATGCAAAGATTTGAACTGCCTGAGAAAAAAGATTTAGTTACTATAAGAACGAAAACCGGAACGGAACTTATCCTTACTGGTGACCATCGGATTGCTACGGATAGGCCTGAGGGCCTAAATTGGATTCCGGCTTGCGAACTCAAAACGGGCGATAGAATAATCTCTTTAAAGAGGTTGGACATAAAAGAGGAAGTGCCGGATTTGCGCAGTTTAATCTCGGATGATTTGCCTCTAAAAGATAAAGTCCTTATGGAGACATCGGTAAATAAAGCCATAATAAATAAGGAATTATTTTATTTGATGGGTTTAATTGCCTCTGATGGCTCGGTTTTTAAGAGAGGAAACCGCGAATATGGCATATATTTTGTGAATACAGGGAAAGAATTGATTAGCGAATATGAAAATTTATACAAAACTATCTTTCCTGAGAAAAATTTGCATGTCGGCATAAAAAAACCGAGGAAAGACGCTTTCATCAAAGGAAGAAGAATCCACTCCAAAAAGGATTGTTATGTATGTTATTCCAATAATTCTATTTTTGGAATTCTGCTTGAGTGCTTCGGAATAATCCCAAAGAAAAAAAGCAGGTGCCTTAAGAACATGGTAACTTTGCCGCGTGGATATATCGCGGGCTTTTTAACCGGTCTTTTTGACGGAGACGGAAGCATCAGACTGAGAAAATACGATAATAAATGGGATGTCGCAGAGGGCTACCTTTGCTGCCAGACTCAAGAACAAGGCTATTACCTTCAGTTATTATTAAAAAGGTTCGGCATAGTAAGCAATTTAAAGAAGTCCAATTCTATCTATAAAATTGAATTACACGGAAATAACATCTATGAATTTTGCAAGATTATAACGCCCGTCCATAGAGAAAAGAAAAAAATAACCGAGAAGATAAGGTTATTATATAAAGAGCCAAAGATAGACAAAACACAGGTTAATATCTTGCCCTTTTTTGTAGGAAAGAGGTTAGCCGACTTGCCCGAAAGTAAAAGTATGTTAAGCTCAAGCACTAACTTCTATTATAAGACTTTTCGCTCAAGGCCAACAGCGGATAATCTACGTAAGGTTATCAATAATTCCGGCTCAAATGAGGCCAACGCATTGAGAGTATTTTTGGATAGCGATTTCTATTTGGATATTATTGATAAAGTCAAAAAAAATACAAAAAGGGAGAAATACGTTTATAACCTTACTTTGTCCGATACGCATTGTTATTTTGCTAACCAGGTGCTTATAAAGAATTGTGGTTGTTTTGAGTGTATCATTGCTATCATCCCCGAGGCAAACGGGGTGATGCTGGTGCACCGTGATTATTCCGGGATGACCCCCTGCGGGATGAGCTTTACCACCTTAGCCGGTTCGGTGGGCGGCGGGGCGCAGACCCCGGGATTTTTAGGCATAGGCAAACTTTATATATTAAGCAATAAGTTTATTTCCGCAGAAGGCGGCTTAAAACGGGTAGTCTGGATGCCCAAAGAGTTAAAGGAAATATTGGGAGATAAGTTAAAAAAACGCGCAGAGGAGCTGGGCCTGCCGGATTTAATTGATAAAATTGCCGACGAAACAAAGGCACAAACCTCGGAAGAGCTCCAGAGTTATTTAGCCAAGGTAAAACATCCTGCCCTGGCGATGGAGCCGATGTTGTAAACCGCCGATTTTCCTTGACAATAGTATATCACTGTGATATACTTTAATCGGAGGTGAAAAGATGTCTGTGATGATGAATAAAGAGCTTCTTATAAGAATGCCCTCTTCGCTTTATCAAGAAACAGTCAAACTTTGCAGGAAAAGATATATGTCAATATCCTCATTTATCCGGGAATTGCTTATTGAGCAGATAGAGAACTCTCTTGCTCCGGCAGAAGAAAAGATTGTTGCCGAAGGCGAAAGGCTGTACCTGAAAAGAAAAGGCGCTAACTGGAGAAAGGTAAAGCGTGGGTAACTTTGAAGTTCTCCTAATGCCGGCAGCGCTTAAATTCTATAAGTCCTGCCCGGAAGAGCTGGCAAAGCGATTAAATAAGTGCTTTGAGGATATTGAAAGTAACCCTTTCTGGGGCCCGAATATCAAAGTGTTAAAAGGCCAGATGAGGCGATATAGATACCGGGTAGGAGATTACCGCGTGATTTATGGCATAGACAAAGAAAACAATAAAGTCTTTGTTACTTTAATTGCCTCCCGGCCCTCTGCATACAGAAATATAAATTGACTTTGCAAACTATGCAAATAGAGATTGCTGAAAAATTCGATTTTCTCGTCATTGCGAGCGACCGAAGGGAGCGAAGCAATCTCAAAAAATAGATTGCTTCGGCACTTCGTGCCTCGCAATGACAATATTTCAGCAATCTCAAATATTTTACTTGACGGCTGCCGATTAAAAATGTATACTATAAATAATCGCATGAATAATCCCAACCGAAATAATTACCTAAAGATAACAGCAGTAATATCGACCCTCTTTATTTCTGTCTTTCTTTTGGCCGCGCAGGTTTTAGCGGCCGAAGAATTGTCGGCAAAGCAGAAGGAGGCGCGCGCATACCGCGCCGAAGGGGTAAAACACCAAAACGCCGGAGATTTGACGGCTGCGTCAAGCTACTATCAGAGAGCAACAACGGTGGATCCGTTTTATGCCGTAGCTTATAATGACCTGGGTATAATATACGAAGCCCAAGGCAATACCGAGCAGGCAAAGCAGCTTTACCTGAAGGCAATAGAATTAGAGCCTAATTTTTTGAGCGCCTATACTAATTTGGCGTTAGTTTACGAACAGGAACGCGACCTCAACAAAGCCGCTTATTATTGGAGGAAAAGAGCTGAACTTGGCAACCTTCAAGACTCCTGGACAATAAGAGCAATAAGCCGCTTGGCAGATATAGAAGCGGTTCTTTATGCCGAACCTGTCAAAGAAGGCCGAGAGCGCCAGGCTGCTGAACTCTCCCGCAAGATAAAGGCCGAGAAATCCTTTCTAGTAGATGGCGATAATGAACAAGCCAATAAGGCGCTTGCCAAGAAGTATTTTGCAAGGGCAAAGAGGTTCTACAAAGAAGGGAAGGAGTTAGCGGCTTTTAAAGTGGCCAGTGAAGCTAATTACCTTGATCCCTCCGATGCCAAAATCCAAGAATTCATGGGTAAAATCTCAACAAAAATATTATCGCAATAAAACGCCACGGAGTTTAAAGCCGGAGTTCCCTACCAAAAAGAATTTCCATGCAATCTAATTAATGAAAGGTAAGAGTTTATATTTAATAGACGCTAATGCTTTTTGTTATAGAGCATTTTATGCGCTGCAGGGGCTTTCCACTTCCTTCGGCCAGCCTACGAATGCCATATACGGTTTTTTAAACATATTCAATAAAATCTTAAAAGAAAAAAAGCCCGAATACCTGGCGGTCTGTTTTGACGTTTCAAGGGAGACCTTCAGGACCAAGAAATTCGCGCAGTATAAGATGCAGCGGCCCCCTATGCCCGATGGCCTCCTTTCGCAGATTCCTTTTATAAAAGAGATAATTTCCGCTTACGGCATAAGGATTTTTGAAAAAGAGGGGTTTGAGGCGGATGATGTTATTGCCACGCTTACCGAAAGAGCCGCCAAAAGCGGGTTATCCGTTACCATCGTCAGCCCTGATAAGGATATCCTGCAGTTAGTGGATGAGCATACCCTGGTTTTAAGCCCGCATAAGAACCAGGAGCTGATTTATGACCGCCAGAAGGTGATTGAACGTTTCGGCGTGGGGCCGGAAGGGATACCTGATATCATCGCCCTGATGGGGGATAGCGCTGATAATATACCCGGGGCAGCCGGCATCGGAGAAAAGACCGCCCGGGATTTAATTACCCGTTTCGGCTCTATAGATAAATTGTTGAATAACTTAGGCGATGTAAAACAGGAAAAACTGCGCCGGATAATTTCCGAGAATATCCAGCAGATAAAATTAAGCAGGGAGCTGGCTGTTTTGGATAAAAACGTTGAAATCAAATTTGACCCGCAGGAGCTAAAGCCCGCCGAGAGCGACCTTAAGGAGCTGCTAAGGTTATTTAAATACCTGGAATTTAAGAAATTACTAAAAGAGTTGCCACTTCCGGAAGAAAAAAGGAAAGGGCTAGAGATTGAGAGCTTAGGGGGCAGCCGCTTTAGGGAACTGGCAATAGAGGCGCAGGAGTTGTTTTTATGCGGAGAAAGCAGGGAGGAGTTAGTTTTTTGCGTAAAGGGGAAATTTTTGCGTTTATCCGCTTTTGATAAACAGGCCGCCGAAATTTTAGCCGGCCCTGAAATTAAAAAAATCGGCCATGACCTTAAAAGAACAAAGGTTCTCCTGAACAGAGAGGGCGTGGCCCTGGACGGGTTATCTTTTGACACTATGATTGCCGCCTATCTATTGAATCCCTCCCGCAGCGCCTACGGATTAAGCGAACTGGCCCTGGATTACCTGGGAGAGGTAGTCCCTGATGTTTTGGCCGGGGAGGAGCGGCTTCAGTTAGTCTGCCGCTTAAAACCCGTATTGGAAAAAGAATTGCGGGAAAAATCTCTTTTTGAGCTTTTTAGCAGCCTGGAGATGCCTCTTGAGCGGGTGCTGGCAGGGATGGAGATTACCGGGGTAAGGATTGACCCGGGCCTGTTAAAGGAGCTTTCCGGCCAGGTAGAGAAGAGGCTGATAAAATTAATTGAAAGTATTTATGAGTTAAGCGGCACGCAGTTTAATATAAATTCACCCAAGCAGCTGCGGGAGATCCTTTTTGAAAGGTTAAAGCTGCCGGTAATCAAAAGAAGCAAGACCGGCCCCTCTACCGACGAAGAGGTGCTAAAGAAGCTGGCGGATAAGCACGAACTGCCGGCGCAGTTAGTCCAATACCGGCAGTTGACCAAACTAAAAAACACCTATATTGACATCCTGCCGCAATTAGTTGATAAGAAAACAGGCAGGATTCATACCTCCTTTAACCAGGCGGCAACCGAGACCGGGCGCCTAAGCTCCAGCGAACCGAACTTGCAGAATATCCCGGTAAAGACCGATATCGGCAGAAATATCAGGCGGGCGATAATCTCTTCGGACAAGAATTATTACCTTTTATCCTGTGATTATTCACAGATAGAGTTAAGGATACTGGCACACCTTTCAGGCGACCGGGATTTAATCTCTGCCTTTAAGGAGGGTAAGGATATCCATCGGCACTGTGCCTCCCTGATATACGGCGTAGAGGAGAAAGATGTCAGCGATGCTATGCGCGATACGGCCAAGAGGGTCAATTTCGGCATTGTTTACGGCTTGAGCTCTTACGGCTTAAGCCGGGATTTGAATATAGCGGTGGGGGAGTCCCAGCAGTTTATTGATGCATACTTTGCCAGGTATCCGCAGGTTAAGGATTATATCCAGGAGCAAATTGCAAAGGCCGCAAAAGACGGTTTTGTAACCACCCTTCTGGGCAGGCGCAGGTATATCCCCCAGATAAATAATAAAAACCAGGGGATACGCCAGTTTGCCGAGCGGCAGGCGGTGAATACCCCTATTCAGGGTTCGGCCTCGGATTTAATAAAATTAGCGATGGTGCATATATATGAAAAAATGGTTTCCGCAAAATTAAAGGCAAGGATGGTTTTGCAGATTCACGATGAACTGGTATTTGACTGTCCTGAATCGGAGCTGAAGGGGCTAGCCGCGCTGGTAAAAGAAAGAATGGAAAACGCGATGAAGTTAAAGGTGCCGGTAGAGGTGGATATTAAAAAGGGAAGAAACTGGCTGGAGATGGAGCCGATAGAATGAAGATAGCAATTGCCGCTTCGGAGGCGGTGCCCTTTGCCAAGACCGGCGGCCTGGCGGATGTAACCGGCGCCCTGGGCCTGGCGCTTGAAAAGCTGGGCGCAGAGGTTGTTCTTATTCTGCCGCGCTATAAATGCATAGGCAGGGCCGCAGGCCATACTGTTATCGGCAGGAACCTGCGGGTTTATTTTATAGAAAACGAAGATTATTTCGGACGCGACGGCTTATACGGCGACAAAAAAGGGGATTATAAGGATAACCTGGCCAGGTTTAGCTTTTACTGCCGCCGGGCGCTGGAGTTATTAAAGGAAATAGATTTCAAGCCGCAGATACTCCACCTGCATGACTGGCAGGCATCATTAATTCCGGTATACCTAAAGGCAAAATATAATAACGACCCCTTTTATAAGGATATAAAAACTCTGTTGACCGTGCATAATATCGGCTACCAGGGTATTTTTCCCAAAGAGCAGTTTTCTGATTTGGGGCTGAATGAGAGTTTTTTTGGTATTGATGGGTTAGAGTTTTACGGAAAAATAAACCTCCTTAAGGGCGGGCTGGAATTCAGCGATATTATCAATACCGTCAGTCCGACTTACAGCCGCCAAATCCAGGGCAAGGAGCTTGGATTCGGGCTGGAGGGGGTTTTGAGGAAGCGTAAAAATGAGCTTTTCGGCATCTTAAACGGCCTGGATTATTCGCTATGGAGCCCGCAGGATGACGATTTTGTTGCGCAGAAGTATTCTTTTGAAACCCTGCAGGATAAGCATAAAAACAAAGAGGCCCTGCAGGAGTTGTGCGGTTTTCAAAAGAAGCCGGAACTGCCGCTTGTGGGCATGGTTTCAAGGCTGGCTCAGCAGAAGGGGCTGGATATTTTAAGCGAGTCGCTTGAGGCTATCTCTAAAATGAATCTGCAGCTGGTTATTCTGGGCACCGGGGATTTAAAATACCACCGGCTCCTGCAGAAGGCAGCCAGGAGGCATTCTGAGACAGTATCCTTGCATTTAAAATTTGATAACACGCTTGCGCATAAGATATACGCCGGCAGCGATATTTTTCTTATGCCCTCCAGGTATGAGCCTTGCGGCCTGGGGCAGATGATCAGCTTAAGGTACGGGACAATCCCCGTAGTATTTAAGACCGGGGGCCTTGCGGATACGGTGAATAGTGATAACGGGTTTGTATTTGATGATTATAAGAAAGAAGCGCTGCTGGCTGCGCTAACCCATGCAATAGCCGCCTTCAAAGACAAAAAGAAATGGTTTGTATTAATGGGGCGGGCGATGGAATCCGATTTCTCCTGGGAGGAGTCGGCTAAAAAATACATGGAGCTTTATGCAAGAATCAGGGGCTAAAGAGAAAAAAATTATCCTCGGGCTTACCGGTAGTTTCGGCAGCGGAAAGACTACCGTTGCCGCAATACTGCGTTCCTTGGGGGCCGAGATTATAGATGCCGATAGTATTGCCCACGGCTGTTACCGTCCGGGCGCAGGGGCCTATAAAAAAATAATTGAGCTTTTTGGCCGGGATATCCTGGACAGGAATGAGAAAATAGACCGCAGGAAACTCGGGCTTAAGGTATTTAACGATAAAGGGCTGTTAAAAAAACTAAACCATATTGTCCACCCGCAGGTAAAGGATATTATCAAGGCCAGGCTTAAGCGCGCCAGGAAAAAGGTTGTGGTTATTGACGCGCCACTTTTGATAGAGGGGGGCCTGCACCGGCTTGTTCATAAATTAATTGTGGTAAAGGCCGGCCTGCCCCAGCAGTTGGAGAGGATTAGCAAAAGAGGGATTTTGAGCCGGGCCCAGATATTAAAGAGGATTAAAGCGCAGCTTCCCTTACAGTACAAGGTCCGCCTGGCGGATTTTATCATAGATAACAACGGCACAAAAAGAGAGGCCGGGAAACAGGCAGAAAAAATTTGGAAGAAAATAATTTAAGGAGGAGATGGTGGAAAAATTAGACATCAGTAAATTAAAAGACATGAAGATGACCGAATTAAACAAATCAGCCAAGGAGATGAAGGTTAACGGCATAAGCGGCGCCAAAAAGCAGGATCTGATTTTTAAGATATTGCAGGCGCAGGCGGAAAGGGAGGGGTTGATGTTCGGGGAGGGGATCCTGGAGATACTCTCGGAGGGATTTGGATTCCTGCGTTCCCCTAATTACAACTACCTGCCTTGTCCCGACGATATCTACATCTCTCCTTCGCAGATAAGGAAATTTGATTTAAAGACCGGCGATACCGTCAGCGGCCAGATCCGCCCGCCTAAGGAAGGGGAGAAGTATTTTGCCCTGCTTAAGGTGGAGGCGGTCAATTTTGAAAATCCGGAGGAGGCCAAGGACAAGGTGCTTTTTGATAATCTCACTCCGGTTTATCCGCGGCAGCCTTTTATCCTGGAGATGAAGCCGGAAGAGATCTCGGTCAGGATTATGAACTTGCTTACCCCCATCGGCAAGGGGCAGCGCGGCCTGATTGTAGCCCAGCCATACAGCGGCAAGACAGTTTTATTGCAGAAGATCGCCAATGCCATCACCAACAACAACCCCGAGGTAGTATTGATTGTCCTCTTAATAGATGAGCGCCCCGAAGAGGTCACCGATATGCAGCGTAATGTCAAGGGAGAGGTGATTTCTTCCACCTTTGATGAGCCGCCGGAAAGGCACGTGCAGGTTGCCGAAATCGTTTTAGAAAAGGCAAAGCGGCTGGTGGAGCATAAACGCGACGTTGTGATTCTCCTGGATAGCATCACCCGTCTTGCCCGGGCATACAATGCGGTTGTGCCGCACAGCGGCAAGGTTTTATCGGGAGGCATAGACTCCAACGCCCTGCAGAAGCCGAAGAGATTCTTTGGCGCTGCCCGCGCGGTGGAAGAAGGCGGGAGCCTGACCATAATCGCCACTGCCCTGGTTGATACCGGCAGCCGTATGGATGAAGTTATCTTTGAAGAGTTTAAGGGCACCGGCAATATGGAACTGCAGCTGGACCGTAACCTCTTCCAGCGCAGGATTTATCCGGCAATTGATATCAAACGTTCTAACACTCGGCACGAAGAGCTGCTGGTGAAAGATGACCAGCTGCAGAGGACCTGGATTTTACGCAAGGTCTTGAATGAATTGAACAACGTGGAGGCAATGGAGCTTTTGATAGGCAAATTGTCAAAGACAAAGAATAACGAAGAGTTTTTAAATAGCATGAATCAATGAGTAAGGGGTAGTAGGGGAAATAAAAAATAAAACAGATAGAAAGGAAGGAAAAAATGAAAGATAAGATTCATCCCAATTACAAGGGAAGCACTATCGTCTGCGCCTGCGGGGAGACCATTCGCACCCGCTCCACCAAACCAAGCATCCGGGTGGAGATCTGCTCTAAATGCCATCCCTTTTTTACCGGCAAGCATAAACTGGTTGATTCCGCGGGAAGAGTGGAGAAGTTTAGAAGAAGATACGGCAAGAAAAAAGAGTAAACCGGCATGTTTGAAGAGTTAGAAAAGTTAGAGCCGCGCTATAAGGAGCTGGAGGGGTTTTTGGCCTCCTATGAGACTATTCACGATAAGCAGCTCTATAATAAATACGCCAAGGAGCTTTCAAACTTAAGGGAGCCGCTGGCATTATTGCGCGAATATAAAAGGCTCTGCAGGGAGATAGAGGAAACAAAAGCGGTGCTTGAGGATAAGGGTGACAAGCAGATGCTGGAGTTAGCCGAAACAGAGGCCCGCCAGTTAGAGGAAAAGAAAAAAACGGTACAGGAAAGGCTAGAAAACCTCCTTAAGGGCGAAGACAAGGATGCCGGCCGGGATTGTATTGTGGAGATTCGCCCCGGTACCGGCGGTATGGAGGCAGGCCTGTTTGCCGCCTCACTTTACCGGATGTATACAAAGTATGCCGCAAGACATGACTGGGGCGTTGAGACGATGTCCTCTAGCGCCACCGAATTAGGCGGGATAAAGGAAGTGGTATTCAGCGTTAGGGGCCGGGACGCCTACGGGAGGCTTAAATTTGAGAGCGGTGTTCATCGGGTGCAGCGCGTGCCTGCTACCGAAGCCCAGGGCAGGATTCATACCTCTACTGCCACGGTGGCGGTATTGGCTGAGCCGCAGGAGGTGGAGCTGGTTATTGAGCCGAAGGACTTAAGAATTGATACTTACAGGTCTTCCGGGCCGGGCGGCCAGCATATGCAGAAGACGGATTCGGCGGTAAGGATTACTCACGTCCCCAGCGGAGTGGTAGTTACCTGTCAGGACGAGCGTTCGCAGGGAAAAAATAAGGCTAAGGCAATGCGTATCCTGCGTGCGCGTATCCTGGATATTAAGGAGCAGAACGAGGCCAAAAAAATCGCCCGGGAACGTAAATCACAGGTCGGCACAGGCGAACGCAGCGAAAAAATACGCACTTATAACTTTCCGGACCGGCGGGTAACCGATCACCGCATAAATTTTACCTCCCATCAATTAGAGGCGGTGCTGGAGGGGGATTTGGATGAGATTTCAGACGCGTTGATAAAGGCCTCTGAAGGAAAAAAAGAGGCAGGGCAATGACCGAGAGCGAATTACTATTTTGCGATGTCCTCAAATGCGGCCGGTTGTCTTTATACCTTAATAAAAAGTCCCTGCTAAACAGAGATGAATGCGCAAGGATTTCTTTAGCTTTAAAGAGGAGGGCGCGGGGCGAACCCCTCCAGTATATTTTAGGAAAGAGCGAATTTATGGGGTTGACTTTTAAGGTTGCCCCTGAGGTGTTGATACCGCGGCCGGAGACGGAGATTCTTGTTGAGACGGCATTGAGGGTGGCCGGCAGCCGCGCATCTGTGCAGGCCCGTAAGTTAAAGATTCTAGATATAGGAACGGGCTCAGGGTGTGTGGCAGTGTCTTTAGCGAAATTCCTGCCCGAGGCAGAAATTTACGCCAGCGATATCTCGGCAGAGGCTTTGGAAGTGGCGAAAGAGAACGCGTCATTGAATAATGTAAATATAGAATTTATCCAGAGCGATTTATTTTCCAGCCGTGGACTGTCGACTGTGCCTGCCTGCCGGACAGGCAGGGACTATGGACTAATTGTCAGTAATCCACCATATATTCCCAGCGCGGAGATTGCTAAACTTCAGCCGGAAATACAATATGAACCCAGGGCCGCCTTAGACGGGGGCGCCGACGGGGCGTCGTTCTTTCGGCGCATTATCAGGGGTTCCCTGGATAATTTATGCGCCGGGGGTTTTCTTATAATGGAGATGGGTTTTAATCAGGCGCCGGAGGTAGGAAAGATTTTCCAAAAATACCCCGATTTTGAAATAATAGAAGTGGCCAAGGATTATAGCGGCATTGAGAGGGTAATTGTTGCTAAGAAAGTTATAAATGGAGGACATCTTTCTTGCACGAATTAGCACGAATAAAATTCGAATTGTCACAAATAGATTTGTGTAAATTCGATAAAAATTCGTGATAATTTGTGTAAAAAATTTATTTTTTAATGGATAAATTAATTATCGAGGGCGGCAATAGATTGAGCGGTGAGGTTACTGTCTCCGGGGCAAAGAATTCCGTTTTGCCGATACTGGCGGCTACGCTGCTTACGGAGGATTCCTGCGTCATCAAGAGCGTGCCTGCTTTGCGCGACACTAACACTATGCTTAAGATTATCCGCTCCTTAGGCAAGAGCGCTGATTTTGAAAAGGGCAAAGTCAATGTAACTTCCACCGGCAAAAAGGTTTTTTTCGCCGATTATAAACTTGTCTCTACGATGCGCGCTTCTTTCTGCGTTTTAGGGCCGCTATTGGGGTTATATAAGAGGGCAAAGGTCTCTCTGCCCGGCGGCTGTGTTATCGGCGCCCGTCCGGTTGACCTGCATATTAAGGGCCTGAAGGCCCTTAATGCCGAGATTACTACGGAAGCCGGTTACGTAGTGGCAAAGGCGGATAAACTGCGGGGGGCTCATATGTACTTAGGCGGGATTTATGGCTCGTCGGTTTTAGCCACCGATAACGTAATGATGGCTGCGGTATTGGCAGAGGGCAGGAGCGTAATTGAGGGCGCTGCCTGTGAGCCGGAAGTGGCGGATTTGGCGGAATTCTTGATTAAGATGGGGGCTAAGATTAAGGGGCAGGGTACGCCGGTAATAGAGATAGAGGGGGTCAGGCGCCTGCATGGGGCGGTTCACACAATAATCCCGGACAGGATTGAGGCCGGGACCCTGATGATTGCCGCTCTTATTACCGGCGGGGATATTACCTTAAAGAACACATTGCCGCAGCATTTGGGGGCATTAATTGACAAACTGCAGGAGGCAGGGGCAAATATTACCAAATCCAATAACTCTATCCGCGTGCGTATTAAAGAGCGGCTAAAAGCGATTAATGTTGCCACCCTTCCTTATCCGGGCTTCCCGACGGATATGCAGGCGCAGGTAATGGCGCTGATGAGCATAACCCCCGGCATCAGCGTGGTCACTGAAAAAATTTATCCGGACAGGTTTATGCACGTTGCCGAACTAAACCGTATGGGCGCGCATATCCAAAAAGAGGGGCCTCATGCGATTGTGCAGGGGGTAGAGCAGTTATCAGGCGCGCCGGTAATGGCCTCGGACCTGCGCGCCTCAGCCTGCCTTTTATTAGCGGGGCTGGCGGCAGGAGGCAAGACCTCGGTATCCAGAATATACCACCTGGAGCGCGGATACGAAAATACAGAAGAAAAGCTAAGAAAACTAGGGGCAAGGATCTGGAGGGAGAAGGAATGATTTTAATGCTCGATAACTACGACTCTTTTACTTATAACCTTGTCCAATACCTGGGGGCCTTGGGGCAGAAAATAGAGGTTTTCAGAAACGATAAGATTAGCTTGGCCGGGATTAAAAAGTTAAAACCCAGGCGGATTGTTATCTCCCCCGGCCCTGGCCGGCCGGAAAACGCCGGCATCTCCTGTCGGTTGATAAAAGAATTCGCCGGCAAGATTCCCATTCTGGGCGTCTGCCTCGGGCATCAGGCCATCGCCTACGCCTATGGCGGAAGTATCGTTGCGGCAAAAAAATTAATGCACGGCAAGACCTCGGCAATCTACCATAATAAAAAAGAAATTTTTCGCGGCATCTCCAACCCCTTTGAAGCCACCCGTTACCACTCGCTGGTCGTTGAAAGAAAAACCCTGCCGGCCTGCTTTGAGATTACCGCCTGGACTAAAGAGGCAGAGATTATGGGCCTGAAACATAAAGAATACCCGCTCTGGGGGGTGCAGTTTCACCCGGAATCAATTTTAACCAAGGCGGGGATGCGTATTTTATCCAACTTTATAAAATTATGATTCAACAGGCAGTAGAAAAATTATCGCAAAAAGCCGACTTAGAGCGCAAACAGATGCAGGAGGTTATGGAGGAGATTATGTCCGGGGCAGCCCAGACGGCTGAGATAGTTTCTTTTTTAACCGCTTTAAGCGCAAAAGGCGAGACGATAGAAGAGGTGACTGCCGCAGTTTCGGTAATGCGCCGTTATGTTACGGCGGTGCGCACAAAGCACAAGGTGGTTCTGGATACCTGCGGCACAGGCGGGGACAAGAAGGGGACCTTTAATATCTCAACCGCAGCGGCCCTTCTGGTAAGCGCCTGCGGCATCGCCGTTGCCAAACACGGCAACCGTTCGGTCTCCAGTAAGTCCGGGAGTGCTGATTGCCTGGAGGCGTTAGGGGTAAATATTAACCTGGATAAAGAAGAAATAGAGAAGTGTCTTGATGAAGTCGGCATAGCTTTTTTATTCGCCCAGAATTTTCACCCGGCGATGAAATACGCTATGCCCGCCAGAAAAGAGATTGGCAAAAGGACGGTGTTTAATATCCTCGGCCCCTTGACTAACCCGGCGGCTGCCACGCATCAGCTGGTGGGGGTATATGACAGGCATTGGTTAGAGATATTAGCTCAGGCGCTGGGAAATCTGGGCACTACCCGCGCATTAATCGTGCACGGAGAGGACGGCCTTGATGAGATAACTACAACCGGCAGGACATTTATCTCTGAGGAGTATAAGGGCAGGATAAAAAATTATGAGTTGACTCCAGAAGAGTTTTCAATAAAAAGGGCGGCTCCGGAGGAGTTAGCCGGTGGCAGCGCTAAAGATAACGCCGAAATTATACTTGAAATATTAGGCGGTAAGGCAGGGGCTAAGCGCGATATTGTAATACTTAATGCCGCAGCAGCCGTCTATGCGGCAGAGAAAGTAAATTCAATTAAAGAGGGGATTGCCCTGGCAAAAGAGGCAATAGATAACGGCGCGGCCTTAAAGAAACTAAAACTATTAAAGGACTTTTCAAAGCGATGAAGAAGATGGATACCTTAAAAGAGATTACGGCAAAAAAGAAGGAAAAGATACTTCTGGCAAAGGCCCAGATCAGCGAAGAGGAGCTAAAGGCCAGGGTTCAGAGCTTAGCGCCTGCCCGGCCCTTTATAGAGGCGATAAAGAAACCGCACACTATCTCCTTAATCGCTGAGCTCAAAAAGGCCTCCCCGTCGCAGGGAGTAATCCGCCCGGAGTTTAACGTGCAGGAGATTGCCCGGGCCTATCAGCAGGCAGAAGTGCAGGCGCTTTCGGTGCTCACCGAAGAAGATTTCTTTCAGGGGAACCTTTCCTATATAAACGAGGCCAAGGGCATTACACAATTACCTATATTAAGAAAAGATTTTATCCTTGAGCCGTATCAGGTTTATGAGTCGCGCTATTTTGGCGCGGATGCAATATTATTGATTGCGGATCTGCTCTCCAAGGAAAAGTTATCCGAGTTAATGGGCATAGCCGATTCCTTAGGCATGGATTGCCTGGTTGAGGTGCATGCGGAAAAAGAGCTAAAGAAAGTTTTAAGCCTCAAAGCCCCCCTAATCGGGATAAATAACCGCGACCTGCATACCTTGGAGGTCGACTTCAAAAATACAGAGAAACTCTTCCCCTTAATCCCCAAAGATAAAACCGTAGTCGTAGAAAGCGGCATTAAGAGCCGCCAAGACATTCTCTTCCTTAAAATCCTAGGCGTCAGCGCTGTGCTTATCGGCACTGCCTTTATGCAGGCAGAGGATATAGGGCGGAAGGTTGAAGAGATAATGGGATGGTAGTTGCTTTCTTCGTCAAGAATCCTTCTTCGTCAAGAATCCGTAGCGGAGGTTTCAACCTCCGCTACGGATTCAGCTTAGTCATTGCGAGCGAAGCGAAGCAATCTATCTCTAATATATTTCGCTGCGGGGTTTGCTCGCGCACTGGAATTTTTTGCCGTGTGCTGCGGTTTACGGCTCGTTCGTTTGGCGAAATTCCCTCAGCTATCGCTTCGGTCAGTTTCGCCACTCACTCGCCGTAATTCCTTGCACACATCTGCCAAAAAATTCCTAATGTGCGCTCCCAAACCCCGCAGCGAAATATCGAGAGAATCTGTGCCCGCTCAAATTTTCGTACATGCTGCTCAAAGCAACCCTCGCCAGCCGCTCGCTCGGAAAATAGGGGACGTTTCTATTTTTCCATTTATCCCAAACGTGGAAGCGCTTGGGATTTTTTAATGAGTTAAGGTAGAAAGATGAGATTGACGCAAATATAGAGGAGTGGTAAAATAGGAAAAATGAGCGGTTTAAGGCGAAAGGAACTTCATGATGAGATTTGTTTTTATTGTAATTTTAGGTTTGGGTGTTGTTTTATGCAGTGAGGGTTGCGTTAATGCGCAAGTAACTATTCTTGCTGACTTAGGGGTGAGCGAAGAGGATTATTGTTATCATACTAAAATGGGTAGGGCTCTGTATAAAGGAATTTCCAATAAGCATTGCGTTTGTGATGGTAGTTTAGTTGAAGTTTTTCCGGATACCGATGAAGACGGCAATTCACTTATTCGTGCCAAACCTTATCCTGGCAGACTGCATGATTCATCAGATGTATACTGTAAAGGAAAAATTGTTGGTTATAAATTTTACTATAGGGATGCAGAAGGGACAAGAGAATTTGATACATTACAAGAGTGGGATAATTTCTGCAATACATTAGCCAAAAATCAGGAAGATTGTTTTGATAATCTAAGCTATACTAAGGCAACAATAGATTACTATGATAATAAGAATACTAACGCAATAGAAGATTACTATAATAATAAAAAGAATAAAAAGAATAATTGAAATAAAAGATAATGGGGTCAGATTTATTTTTCTATCCCGAGCGCTTCCGTTCTTGGGATTTTTTGTTTGTGAGATTTTGCCATATCCTGCGTCTATTAGGGTAGAAAGGAGGCAGGATAAATGATAAGCTCATTACTTATCGCAAAGATTGAAAGTAAAATATTCCAGATTCGAGGGAAAAAAGTTATGTTAGATAGAGATATCGCCTTTCTTTATGGCGTAAAACCTATAGCTTTAAGGCAGCAGGTAAAAAGAAATCGCGAGAGATTTCCAGAAGATTTCATGTTTCATCTGACGAGCGAAGAGGCAAAAATCTTGGTATCACAAAATGTGATACCATCAATGAAAGTCTTGGGAGGTTATTTACCTTATGCTTTCACCCAAGAAGGGGTTGCTATGCTTTCTAGTATTTTGCATAGCAGGCAGGCAGTGTTAGTTAATATTCAGATAATGCGTGTTTTTGTGAATTTAAGAAGAATGGCTTTAACCTATGTTGGCCTAAAACGTAAAATAGATGAGATAGAGAAGAAATACGATGAGCAGTTTGCTGTGGTATTCCATGCGATAAAGCAACTGCTCGATCCGCCGCCGGAAAAGAAGAAGAGGATAATCGGGTTTCAGAGCCATTAGGGCAGAAAGATGAAGTTGACGTAAATATAGAGGAGTGGTAAAATAAGGAAAATGAGCGGGTTAAGGCGAAAGGAGCATTGAGATGCAGAAGAGGCTGGTTGGGATATTGGCAGTTTTGTTATTAGCGTTTCCTTTGGTTTGTTTTGGGCAGGAGGCTGCGCCTAAAGATGAAGGGCAGCCGGTAGAGGCCGTTATTGGCCAAGAGGGGCCTTCGGAATGTGAAAAGGCAGGGGGGCAGTTAACAAAGACACAAGAGTGCGACGGCTTAGAGAGCGATTGGTGCGTCATTTCCGAGAGGCAGCAGTGTTATGCCGACCAGGTCCAGGACGGAAAGTGCACAGTAGGAGAGTATTCAGAGGAACTTCAAGCAATAATCGGCATCACCCCGCGGGTCATCTGCGATAGTAAAGATAATCAATAATTATTCTTCGGAAGTTATCCACCCCGTAGGGCAGGTTTTTAAACCTGCCCTACGGGGTTATTATTTTACCCCCGCCGTTAAGTTTTTCTTGAAATGCCAACTAAAACTGATATCATAGGTGCTATGACGAAAGTAAAGATTTGCGGGATAACTAATCTGGAGGATGCGCTCAAGGTAGCTGATTTTGCGCCTGATGCGATGGGCTTTGTTTTTTATAAGAAGAGCCCGCGCTATATCACGCCGCTTAAGGCCTACGGCATAATCAGGCAGCTGCCGGTAGATATCCTTAAGGTGGGGGTATTTGTGGACGCCAGTGAAAAGGATGTCCGCCGCACTGCCAAGCTTTGCAACCTGGATATGCTGCAGTTCCACGGCAAGGAGTCGCCGAAGTTCTGCGATAAATTTGCCGAACGCAAGGTAATCAAGGCCTTCAGGATAAGGAATAACGTAAAAAAAGAGGATATCCTCAAATATAATACCTTTGCCTATCTTTTTGACGCCTTTGTCAAGAGTAAGCCCGGCGGGACCGGCAAGAGGTTTAACTGGAAACTGATTAAGAAATTAGGAGATTTAAAGCGGCCGATATTTTTGGGCGGAGGGCTTAACGAGAAAAATGTTTCCAAGGCAATAGAGTTAATCGGCCCGGAATGGGTGGATGTCTCCAGTTCCGTGGAGATAAGGCCGGGTAAGAAGAATTGCGATAAGGTGAGAAGATTTATTGGGGCAGCAAGGAGCGCGTATGTTGCCGGATAAAAGAGGGCACTTTAACGGTTTTGGCGGCAGGTATGTGCCGGAGACGCTGATTTATGCCCTTGATGAACTGGAGAAAGAGTATAAAAGGGCAAAGGGCAGCCGGGAATTTCGCAAGGAATTTAATTATTACCTGAGCGAATATGCCGGGCGGCCTACGCCTTTATATCTGGCTGCGAATTTAAGCAGGTATTTAGGTATAAGTAAAATATACTTAAAACGAGAGGACCTCCTGCATACCGGCGCGCATAAGATTAACAACACCCTGGGACAAATTCTTCTGGCGCTAAAGATGAAAAAGGCGCGGGTTATTGCCGAGACCGGCGCCGGCCAGCACGGGGTTGCCACTGCCACGGTTGCCGCAAGGTTCGGGCTTAAATGCGATATCTACATGGGCACAGAGGATATTCGCAGGCAGGAGTTAAACGTTTTCCGGATGAAACTCCTGGGGGCGCGCGTTATCCCGGTTAAGAGCGGCTCAAAGACCTTAAAAGACGCAATGACCGAGGCCTTAAGGGACTGGGTTACCAATGTGCGCACTACACATTATATTATCGGAAGCGTTGCCGGCCCGCATCCTTATCCGGTGATGGTCAGGGAGTTTCAGTCGGTAATAGGCCGCGAGGCAAGGCGCCAGATATTAAAGAAAGAGGGCAGCTTGCCGGATTATCTTGTTGCCTGCGTGGGGGGCGGCAGCAATGCCATGGGATTATTCCATCCTTTTTTTAATGATAAGAGCGTAAAGTTTATCGGCGTTGAGGCCGCGGGCCTGGGCTTAGCATCCGGAAGGCATGCGGCGACCCTTGTCAAAGGGGGGATCGGGGTTCTGCACGGTTCAAAATCCGGCCTGCTTGAAGATAAATTCGGACAGGTCAAGATTGCCCATTCGATTGCCGCCGGCCTTGATTATCCCGGCGTAGGGCCGGAGCATGCCTATTATAAAAAGACCGGCCGGGCCGATTATGCGGCGGTAACCGATAAGGAGGCGCTGGAGGGGTTTAGGCTTCTCTCTGAAAAGGAGGGGATCATCCCGGCGCTTGAGCCGGCGCATGCGATTTTTTACCTGACTAAACTAAGGCGCAAAATAAATAAAAATTCGGTGGTGATAGTCTGCCTTTCAGGCAGGGGGGATAAGGATATAGGAATTGTAACGAAGAAATTAAATTTATGAATAGAATTGAGAGGAAATTCAAAGAATTAAAAGCGGCTAAGAAAAAGGCCTTTATCGCGTTTATCACCGCCGGCTATCCCAATCTGAACACCACTAAAAAGCTGCTTTTGGAATTTTCCCGGATCGGGGTGGATATTGTGGAATTAGGGGTGCCTTTTTCCGACCCGATGGCTGACGGGCCGATAATCCAGCAGGCTTCAGAGGCCGCCTTAAAGAATAAGGTCAACCTGCAAAAGATACTGGGGTTGGTCCGCCAGGCGCGAAAACAAACCCAGATGCCCATATGTCTTATGTCGTATTACAACCCGATATACTGCTTTCCTCAGGAGAAGTTTGTAAAACTGGCGGCAGGCGCCGGGGTGGACGGGGTGATTATCCCTGATTTGCCGCCGGAAGAGGCAGGGGATTTTTTAAAGGCAGCTAATAAAAGCGGCCTTGATATTATTTTGTTTCTTGCCCCGACCTCTAGTTCCAAGCGCATTAAATTAATCTCCAAAAAAGCCAAAGGGTTTATTTATTATGTTTCCCTGACCGGCGTTACCGGCCCGCGCCAGCAGCTGCCGGATGATATTGCCGCCCATATTAAGGCGATCAAGCGGGTTACCAATAAGCCCGTCTGTGCCGGTTTCGGCGTCTCCAGCCGCCTTCAGGTAAAACAGATTAACAGAGTTGCCGACGGGGTAATCGTCGGCAGCGCCATCATTAAAAAAATAAGAGAAAACGCAAAACGAGCCGACTTAGCCGCAAGAGTAAGCAGCTTTGTCCTTAAACTAAAAAGCAGATGAAGCATTGCTATAAAAAGTCGCTGTTGGATAACGGTTTGAAGGTAGTTACCTTCAATATGCCCCAGCGGCAGTCTTTGTCTTTGGGTATCTGGATAAAGGCCGGAGGAAGGTTTGAGGATGCCGCAAATAAAGGCATCTCGCATTTCTTAGAGCATCTGCTTTTTAAGGGGAGCAAAAAATACTCCTGCCGCCGGATCAAGGAGTCTATTGAGGGCATAGGCGGCTCTCTAAACGCCTTCACCTCTGAAGAACTCACCTGCTATCTTGTAAAATTACCCGCAGTTTACCTGGATTTAGCGCTGGATATTTTATCAGATATGGTGTTAAATCCCACCCTGCCCGAAGAAGAGGTTGAAAAGGAAAGAACGGTAATACTGGAAGAGATCAAGATGTATAAAGACCTGCCGCAGAGCTACGTCCATGACCTTCTTGACGGCCTGCTCTGGCCGGGGCAGCCTCTGGGGATGAGCATCGCCGGGAGCTTTGAGTCGGTAGCCGGCATAAAACAGGGGGATGTCTGTTTGTTCAGGGAAAGCCATTATACCGCCCCGAATATAGTTATCAGCGCCGCCGGCCGGCTGGAGCATGAGAAACTGCTTGAGAAAATAGGGAAGATATTTTCTTCCTCTGCCAAGAAGCAATTAAATCAATTCCTGCCGGCTCACGACAAACAGGATAAGCCCCAGCTTAAAATTCTCCATAAAGAAACAGAGCAGTCTCACCTGGCGGTCGGTTTCCACAGTTTAAAAAGAGACCATCCCAAAAGATATGCCCTTAGCCTCTTGCACGTAATCTTGGGGGCGAATATGTCCAGCCGCCTTTTTAATGAAGTAAGGGAGAAAAGGGGCCTGGCTTATCAAATCGGCGCCCAGGTCAGGTTCTTTAAAGATACCGGGGCTTTTATTGTGCATGCCGGCACTGATAACCGCAAGGTAGCCGAGGCTGTCGGGGTGATTCTGAAAGAACTGCACAGGGCCAAGGCAGAATTAGTCAGTGATGATGAATTCAAGCGGGCAAAGGATTTTTATCTGGGCCAATTAATGCTCTCTCTGGAGGATACTCAGGATCAGATGCTCTGGATCGGCGAGTCCACCGTCAGCCTGGACAGGACATACACCTTAGAGCAGACCATAGAGGAGATAAACAGGGTAACCCGCCAGGACCTGCGCGAGGTTGCCGCCGGTATATTCAAAGAGGAATTATTGAACCTGGCGCTTATCGGGCCGCTGGCAGGCAAAGAGGGAGAAATCCAGAAGCAGTTGCATTTAGAGGGATAATCTAAGAAGATGAGTCCTGCACTTTCCTTACCGGTAATACTGGGAATAATAATACTGCTTGCGCTCTTTTCCTTTTTCTTTTCCGCTTCAGAAACAGCGATAATCGGCCTGAATAAGCTCCGCCTGCGCCATATGGTTGCCAAGGGGATTAAGCGCGCCAAAAGCGTCCAGCGGCTCTTAAAGAGGATCGATAAGTTTATCGCCGCCATCCTCATCGGCAATGACTTCGTCAATATCGCTATCTCCGCCATAATAACCGGCATAGCCGTAGAGTTGCTGGGGTATCACTGGGGGGTAGTTATTGCCACCTTTGTCTCCAGTTCTTTTGTCTTACTCGCCTGCGAGATAACCCCCAAGATACTGGCCACCAGGCATCCGGAAAGAGTGGCCCTGTTTACCGCCCCGCTGATGGAGTTTTTCATTAAACTCTTTCGCCCGGTTATCTTTGTCTTTACTTCAATCAGCAGCCTGATCCTGAAGGCCCTGGGAGTCAAGCCCGCCAAGCATCGTCCCACAGTTACCGAGGAGGAGCTGCGCCTGATGATAGAAATCAGCAAAGAAGAAGGGGTGGTAACCGATGAAGAGCGCAGGATGCTGCAGCGCATCTTTGAGTTTGCGGATAAAAGGATAGACGCGGTGATGATGCCGAGGGAGAAGGTGGTTGCCATAAACGCCAACGTTACTTCAGAGCAGCTGCTGGATATTTTTGTGGAAGAGGGGCATGCGCGCCTGCCGGTTTACAAAGATACCACCGATAATATTATCGGCATACTCTATGCGCGGGACCTGCTCTATATATTAAGGGACAAGCAGCTGTTTTTATTAACCGACCTTATCCGCGAGGCATATTATGCCCCCAACTCTATGCGGGTGAATGAACTGCTGAAAAAATTCCAGGCGGACAAGATCCATATGGCAATCGTATTGGATGAAAACAAAAAGGCGGTGGGGCTGGTGACCCTGGAGGACCTGATTGAGGAGATTGTCGGGGAACTGGAGGAGAAGCGCAGCGGCCGGATTAAAAAATAAACTTTGACCGTTTGGGCTTTATGTGTATAATAAGGGGGTAAGAAAGGTAAACCGTACTTATTTAACCAAGGAGGATTATCATGGCAGAGACAGGTTATTGCGTCAAATGCAAGGCCAAGAAAGAGATGAAGGAAGAGCAGAAGGTTACGATGAAGAACGGCCGCCTGGCGGTAAAGGGAAAATGCCCCGATTGCGGCACCGGGATGTACAAGATTTTAGGCACGAAAAAATCATAGGAGCATACCAATAGAAGCAAAAAAGATAGTACAACATATTGCTGCTGCGGCAAAGAGTAAGAAGGCGCAGAAGGTAGTCATACTTGATATGCGCAAGGTTTGCGCTTTTTGTGATTATTTTGTTATCGCAAGCGGTTCCTCTCTTCGGCAGGTCAATGCCATCGCGGGAGGCATACAAGAGGCCTTAGGCGCACAGGGGATAAAAACTCTCTCAAAGGCAGCGCCTGATGACGAATCAGGCTGGGTGGTTTTAGATTTCGTTTCCGCCGTAGTGCACGTATTCTATAAACCGACGAGAGAGCTTTATTCTTTAGAGCGCCTCTGGCACGATGCAAAAAGAGTCAGAGTTTCCATCCCTTGAAGAAAAATATCCAAGATACGTTTATATCCGCGATAAAAGACTCCGTCAGGCGGCTTAAGCTGGATGAGTCCGCCTTGGGAGCCCTCTATTTAGATT
>JAZDPH010000044.1:0-52656 GCA_043797735.1 Candidatus Omnitrophota bacterium
TCGGCGATAAGATAGGCCCTGTCGGTTATGGAGAGGGTCTCCCTGACATTGTGATCCGTCAAAAGAATTCCCAGCCCCTTTTCCTTTAACTCCTTTATAATCTCCTGGGCCTCGTTAACTACAATCGGGTCTATCCCGGAAAACGGCTCATCCAATAATATAAAAGATGGATTAGTCACCAGGGCCCGCGTAATCTCCAGGCGCCTTCGCTCTCCGCCCGAGAGAGTGTAGGCCTTATGCCTCCCCAAATGCGAAATATTCAACTCCTCCAGGAGGCTCTCTAACCTGCGCTTTCTCTCGATCCTATTAATCGGCAGCGTCTCCAGGATTGCCATGATATTCTCTTCAACCGTAAGCTTTCTAAAAACTGAGGCCTCCTGAGAAAGATAGCCTATGCCGAAACGCGCCCGTTCGTGGATGGAGAGCCTGGTTATATCATTATTATCAAAAATGATATTCCCGCGGTTAGGGGCAATAATTCCCACAATCATATAAAAGGTAGTGGTCTTACCGGCGCCGTTGGGGCCTAAGAGCCCGACAATCTCCCCGCGCTTTACCAGGATATCCACGCCCTTGACCACCTCTTTGCCGTCGTAAGACTTAGCTAAACCCTTAACCTCCAATAGGTGCATCTTCGGCTCCCTCCGTCGAATAAAGAATTAACTTCGGCCGCCCCTGCAGGATAATCTTGCTTTCGCCGGCATTATAAATTGCCTCATCGCTATAAGAGGCATTCTCTCCCCGCACCACCCTTACGTTGCCGCGGGCAAAAATCTTATCAATCTTGGAATTCATTAAGTCGCCTCCGGCGCCTTCTTTTTTCTCCGCAGGCTCCTCGGCATCCTGGCTACCTTCTGCCTTCTTCTCTGCGGAGAGAAAATAAACAATCATCTTGTCACTGTAAATCTGCTGCTCGCCCCTGTCTACTTTAACATTTTTATTAAATTCGGCAATATTTTTTTCATAATCTATCTCCAGCGGGCCATCACAGGTAATAATAGTCTTTTCTTTCTTGGCAGAAGAGCCCCCTTCTTCGCTCACCGGCATTATGTCAAGCTGGACATTTTCTTTCAGGGCGACTTTTTTTAAACTGGGTTCGCCATGGGCGCCGCGGGCCACCGCAATCAGGTTCTCCCTTTCAATATTAACGATATCCTCCGTAGTCATCAGCTGGTTCTGCCTGTCGTAATCAAGGGAATCGGTGGTTAACTTCATACCCGAAGTAGTGGTAATTACCACATTATCCTGCAGGTGAATCTTGCCGTCCTGTTTATTAAAATCGCCTTTATCGGCAAGAAGGTTGACATCCTCCTCTTTACCGTAAAGGTTGCCCTCAACATCCTGGAGCTTGACGACGTCGGTGAATATGTTGGCAGTCTTGCCGGCAAGGTCCCAGCTCTTTTTGCCTTTTTCCCCGTAGCCTACCAGGTTAAAATCATTAATCTGCTGATCCGAGGTTTCCTCGGCCCCTTTATCCTCAGCATAACCCAAGCTTGCGGCTAAAAATACGGCTAAAATAATCAACCCTGATTTTTTAAACATCATAACCCTCAAGCATCTTCAGCCACCTGCCTTGCGATTTCAGGATAAGTTCGGCGATTTCACGCACTGCCCCCCGGCCGCCCTCCTTCAAGGTAATATAGGCAGCGGTTCTTTTTACTTCCGGACAGGCATTAAACACCGCGATAGGAAAACCCACTTTTTTCATAAGGCAGATATCCACTAAATCATCCCCGGCAAAGCATACCTGCGCGGCACTAACTTTATATTTCTTTAAAATTTTATCCAATACGGCGGTTTTGGGAGAAACGTTTTCAAATACTTCCGCAACGCGCATATCCCGGGCGCGCGGCTTAATTGCCCGCGACCCCTTGGCGGTAATCAATATCGTCGGAATACCTGCCTTATTAAGCAGCGCGACACCCAGCCCGTCGCGAACGTCAAAAAGCTTTATATCGTGGCCGCCCGAATCATAAATTATCCTTCCGTCGGTCAAAACGCCGTCGACATCAAGCAATAATAACTTTATTTTGCCGATTTGCTCCTTCAGATCCTTAACTACGGATATCTCTCTCATTTGTTTTTACAGAAAAACTCTCTAGGAAATCTTTCTAAAATGTTTTTTCAGATAACTATTAAAACAAGCCTGCCTTAAGGAGGTCCTGTACATCCAGTAAGCCCACGGGCCTGCGGTTTTTATCCACTACCGGGATTTCGTCAATCCTCTTCTCCCTCATAATGCTCATCCCCTGCGCGGCAAGCATATCCTTAAAGATCACCGCAGGGTTTTTGGTCATTACCTCTTTTACCTTGCGCCGCAGGAGGCCGGCGTCGCTCTCCAGATGGCGCCTTAGGTCCCCGTCAGTGAATATACCGGTTACCTTTCCCTGCTTATTTACCACGGTCGCAGAGCCGGCGCGGCTCTGGGTAATTTGTAATAAAACCCGGGAAACTTCTTTTTCTTCGTTGACAACGGGACTAGCCTTTCCTTTTCTCATTATTTCTTCCACTGTCAGGACAAGCCTCCTGCCTAATGCCCCGCCGGGATGGAAAAAGGCAAAATCCTTCTCCTTAAAGCCCTTTAGCTCCAGCAGGCAGACTGCCAATGCGTCAGCCATCGCCAGAGTGGCGGTAGTGGAGGCGGTAGGCGCCAGGCCTAAAGGACAGGCCTCCCGCTTAACCGAAACGTCTAAGGCCACGTCGCTGTATTTTGCCAGCAGTGATTTGTGGTTGCCAGTCAAAGCGATAATCCTGGAGCCGATTTTCTTTAATAAAGGCAGGAGCTGCCTCAGTTCCTCGCCGCCGCCGCTGTTTGAAATTATAATCACCGCATCGCTAGGCCTGACCTTTCCCAGGTCTCCGTGAATGGCCTCGGCGGTATGCAAAAACAGGCTGGGCGTCCCTGTGGATGCCAGGGTCGCGGAAAACTTCTGGGCGATAATCCCGGTTTTGCCCATGCCGCTGACCACCACCCTCCCCTTAGCATTGATGATAATTTTCAGGGCCTCTTTGAAGCCGGCGCCTATGCGGGGCTTTAGCGCCCTGACCGCCTGCGCCTCAATCTCCAAAACCTCTCTTGCCCTTTTTAAAACATTCATCTTTCTAATGCCGCCTCAATTTTCCTGACTTGTTTAAGGAGTCTTTCTAAATCCTTAACCGCCAGCGTATTCGCCCCGTCGCAGAGCGCGGCCTCCGGCCGCGGATGCACCTCCAAAAATAACCCGTCGCAGCCAAAGGCAACCGCCGAACGCGACAGGCCTTCAATAAACTGCTTTTCTCCGCCGGAAGACCCCCCTCTGCCTCCGGGAAGCTGGACGCTGTGGGTAGCATCATAAATAACCGGATAACCAAACCCCCTCATTACCCCCAGGCTGCGCAAATCCGAAACCAGGTTATTATACCCAAAACAAAAACCGCGCTCGGTAACCAAAATTGACTTATTGCCGCTGGCTTCAATCTTTTTGATTATAGGCAGGATATCCGCCGGCGCCAGAAACTGCCCCTTTTTGATATTGATGGGTTTCTTTGTCTTTGCCGCCGCCACCACGATATCCGTCTGGCGGCACAAGAACGCGGGAATCTGAATTACATCCAGCACCTTGGCTGCCGCGGCAATCTCTTTCTGGCAGTGTATGTCGCTTAAGACCGGTATCTTTAATTTTTCCTTTACCGCGGAAAGTATCTCCAGGCCTTTCTCCATCCCCGGGCCGCGGTAAGAGCCCAGCGACAACCTGTTTGCCTTATCGTAACTGGATTTAAAGATAAAGGGAATGCCCAGTTTTACGGTAATGTCTTTTATTCTCTTGGCCGTATCAAGGCAAAGGCTTCTTGACTCAATAACACAAGGCCCGGCGACCAAAACCAGGGGGTTGCCTCCGCCGAATTTAATTTTACCAATTATTACGGGTTTAACCATAATTTTTTATGCGCCCAAGAGGCGCTCTTTGGCTTTTTCAAGGTCTTCGGGGGTATCCACTCCCACGGTGTCATACTTTGTCTCTATAACTTTTATCCGGTAGCCCTCCTCCAGCACCCTTAACTGCTCCAGCGCTTCTGTCTTCTCAAGGTTGGAGGCCGGCAAATTTTTATAAATGAACAGGAAGTCCTTGGTATAGGCATAAAGGCCGATGTGCTTGTAATATACGGGCTCTTTGTTTTTGGAATTATCCGCCAGAAAAGGAATAGGTGAGCGGGAAAAATAAAGCGCAAAATTATTTTTATCCGCCACCACCTTGACCACATGAGGGTCCTTAATAATCTCCGGATCGGTAATCCTCTTGATTACCGTTGCCATTGAGATAGAGCGGTCCTCAAGCAATGCGCGGGCAACATCGTCTATCATCGTAGGGTGAATTAACGGCTCGTCCCCCTGAATATTGACGATGACCTTTACGTCTAAGGGGTTTATTACCTCAATTATCCTGTCCGTTCCGCTTATATGCGCCTTGGCGGTAAAGACAACTTTTGCGCCGAAGCCGCGGGCGGCCTCTGCAACCTGCTCATTGTCACAAGCAATAATCAAATCATCCAGCAGGAAAGACTGTTTTGCCCGTTCCCAGACATGCTGGATCATCGGTTTGCCGGCGATATCCGCCAGCACCTTGCCTTCAAACCTGGAAGAAAAATACCTTGCCGGGATTATTCCGATTACGTCCATTTTATTTAACCTTTCCTAAGAGTTCTTTCTTATTGGTGGCCGCCGTGCCGACCTTGCCGACGACAATACCGGCGGCATAATTGGCGATTCTGGCGGCCTTAAAAGCGCTGGCGCCGCAGCAAAGCGCCAGGGTAAAGGCGCTTATTACCGTATCGCCTGCGCCGGAAACATCAAAAACCTCTCTGGCCACCGTCGGTATGTGCACCGGGCGGACACCCCTCTCAAACAGCCTCATCCCCTCTTCTCCTAAAGTAACCAAAATTGACTCCATCCCCAGATATTCCAATATGCTCCCTGCCGCCAAGTCTATATCCTTATCGCTGAATAACCTGTCCTTCTCCAACCGGAAGCTGTTGGAGGTATCCCTGATTTTTATGTTCCTCATTGCATTCTCAAGTTCCCGGCGGTTCGGCGTAATCGCAGTCACCCCGCGGTAATATTGAAAATGCTCCTCCTTGGGGTCAACGGTAATAATCTTTTTGCTGGCGCGGGCAAGTCTTATCAGATCGGATAATAACTGCATATTAATAACGCCCTTGCCGTAATCCTCTATAATAATGCCATCAAAGCTATCAATATGTTTCTCTATAAACCTGATCATCCTGCGGTTTAACTGCGCCGATAAAGGATGAGTATGCTCCCAGTCAACCCTAACCACCTGCTGATGGCCGGCGATAATGCGGGTCTTGCGGGTAGTGTGCCTTCCACGCTCGCTAAAGATGCCCCTGGTATTTATTTCTCTCTTTTTTAACTCCGAAAGCAGGATATCCGAATCTTTGTATTCGCCTGTTACTCCCGCCAGGGAAACTTTGGCTCCGAGGGAGCGGATATTATTGGCGACGTTAGCCGCCCCGCCGGGAACATAGGTTCTTTTATTTGCCCAGACCACCGGCACAGGCGCCTCCGGGGAGATCCTCTCTATGTTGCCCCAGATATACTCATCAAGGATGAGGTCGCCCACTACTAATATGTTGGCATTGGGAAATTTGTTGATTATATTTTTTAAGTTACGCATTTTTTCTTATATTTTCTCAATTACTGCCTGCGCCAATAAGGGGAGCATTATTTCGTGGTGGCCGACAATATAATAACCCTTTCCCGCCCCGGAGACCGGGCGCAGGACCACGTTTTGCAAAGGCCGGTAATGGTAAATCATATCAAAATTCGCCGCGGTAAAGTCCTTGGCCCTGCTGCCTAAATTACGCGCCAAATTCAACGCCTTTAAAAAAACTTCCGGCAATATTACCGCCGAGCCGAAGTTTAAAACCACTCCCCCGCCATCCAGGCCGGAGATATTCTCGACAAGTTTATGAAAATCCCTTAACGAACCTTCGGCTGTAAGCGCAGCGTCAAAACTCGCATGCTGGTGGATAATATCGGTGCCGACGGCCACAAAGACACAGACCGGAACATTAAATTTAAATGCGTTGGCAAGCAGGCTTAAATTTTTGTAGCGCAGCCTGGAAACACTCAATTCTGCTGCTACCGATTCTCCCAACCCCAGGCCCTTAGCCACTCCAACCTTGACGGCGTTATTTAAGAAATCCGCGGTCTCCCGGCCCATCCCGAACCTGCCGCTTTTTAAATTCGCCCCGACGTCCTCGGAAGTTTTTCCCTGCAGGGCAATTTCAAAATCATGGATAATGCCTGCCCCGTTTAAACAGATGCAGGTAATTACTTTTTTCCTGATTAGTTCAATTAATACCGGGTTCAGGCCGCACTTAATCACGTGCGCCCCGGCCATAAAAATTACCGCTTTTCCTGCCTTGCGGGCTCTGACTATAGCGCTAACGGTGGCGCTTAACTCCTTAGCCTTTAATATATTGGGTAAAGACTTATAGAAAGCGGCAAAGCTCCTCCCGCGCAAAGGCAAGCCGGCAAAATCCGCCTTTTCCACCTTGCTGAACCTCTTTCTTACCGAATACCTCTTTACCTTATTTATATTAATCATCCGAATTTATAAGTATACCACAAATTTACCTAAATTCAACCGATTATTACTCTTAAATACCCCCTTCGCTCGGGCTATTTTGCGTCTGTCTTGCCTGGGTTTCTCGGGGACGCTCGTTTTGCCCCGGCGTGGCAAAACTTCGCTCGGGGGAGGCTGCGTCGCTCGTCCAGCACTTATTTTGCAGATGCAAAATAAGTGCTGGACACCATGCCCGCTCCTTGCCTCCACGCCCCTCAAAATCCCAGCCAAGCCAGCCGCAAAATAGCCCTAAACTTACCCATGACTTCTTCTATGTTTTTTATTCTATTGATAAAAAACTTCATAATATCGTAACGAAGATAGTATTGAACTATTAACATGCCAAACTTCATCAATAGGTAATTCATAATTTTTCTCTAATTCTTTTCTTATAGAATCGACCATTCTTGGTGAATTCATAAGTGCTATATCATTATTCTCTATAAGGAGTAAGATTCTAAAATTTTGTTTTCTATATTTAGAAAATTTATTTTTTATTTCTATACATGTTAATAAATTCATTATTCTTTCCAATAGAGTTTTGTCTTCAGGAGGAATTCTACCTACCTTAAAAGAAGATACTGTAGAATTTCTTTTACAAAGTGAAATTGAAAAAGGAATTCCTGAAATATTATAGGTTATATGTTTATCGGTGCTAGATAATAAAGCGACATTATTAATCAGCCAATTATATAAACGATTTTTATAATCATCCCAATTATGATTTTTTCCTGGTTGAATTATGTAACAATTAACTAAAAGTCTAATATCTCCGGGAAACTCTCCATCAAGTTCTTTCTCTAAACAACCTATTACTTTCATAAATCTAGCAGAATCCTCTCTTTGTTGAGGAATTGTGTCGATACTAGTATGCTCCAAGGCACTTTTTAATCCCGATCCCTCAATGATTGCATCAATCTCATAACCTGAGCTATTCACCTTATCGGGCCATGATGAAATATAAAAACTAGTCTTTTTTTATTCGCAAGGTAACTAACAAAATTCTTTATTATATCGTCCTGGTTCATATAGCATTTATACTTCCGCTAAGACCGTCGCCATTTTAAATGTCCCTGAGCCTTCTTGAGCAAGCGGCTGGCTTGGGGTGTTTCTCGCAGCACGTAGGAGGCGCGAGCGGGCACGGCTTGCCCTCTATAAATTACAGGCAAGAGCGAGCGCCGACTCCCGAGCGAAGATTTTCCTCGCAGGGGAAAATCGAGCGGTGCTGCGAGAAACACACTAAGCCAGACGCTGCTTGAGTATTAGCCTTTCAAAATCAGCTCTGCGGCATGGAGGACGTCGTCTACGGTTATCGCTTTCAGGCAGGCGAATTCCCTGACGCAGTTGTGCGCCAGGCACTCAATGCAGCCGGCGCTCTTATGCAAAACTTTGTCCTTTGCCCCCAGCGGCCCCCAGCGCTTGGGGCTTAAGCCTGCTTGAGCCCTGCCGAAGATAGAAATTACCGGGGTCCCGACGGCAGAGGCAATATGCACCGGCCCTGAATCATTAGAGATAAACAGGCGGCATTTTTTTAGCACGGCGGCTAATTGGCTGACTGAGGTCCTTCCTGCCAGATTCAACGCAGGAGTTCGCATCTTCTTTATTACCGCCTGCGCCTGAGCAATATCCTTGGGGCCGGCGATAACTAAAACCTTAAATTTATACTCTTCGGCCAGCCTATCGGCGGCCTCTGCAAAACGTTCGTTTGGCCAGACCTTAGAGGGACAGCTTGCCCCGGGATGGACTGCCAGGATTTTATCGTCATCGCTTATGCCGTTTTCTCCCAATACCTGTTTTACCCACTCCTCTGCTGCCGGCTTTACCGGCATAAATAAACTTTTATCAACGGCCTGGATCCCCAAATGCCTTAAGATGTCTAAATTGTATTCTGCCTCGTGTTTCCGGCCTAACTGCTTTGTGTGTTTTATCCTCTCGGTAAGCAGAAACCCTAATTTGCGGCCATAGCCTATCCTTGCGGGTATGCCGGAAAAAAAAGTCACCAGATGCACGCGGTTTGTCGGATGCAGAATAACTGCCAGTTCAAATTTTTTCCTGCCAAGCGCAAGGGAAAACTTTAACGAACTCAACCACCCCTTGTGCCTGGTGTCCTTATCGTAAATTATCGCCTCATCCAGCCAGGGGTTGCCATCGGCAATATCTTTTGTGTAGGCGCTTACCATCATCGCAATATAAGCATTAGGATATGCCTCTCTTAACGCCCTGACCACCGGTGTGGAGAGCAAAACATCTCCAATGCGGTCGGTGCGCACAATAAGAATCCGCTTAAAATCATCGGGATGATGGATGATGGATGATGGATGATGGATGAATAAGGTTTCTGCTGCTCTCAGCACATCTTCAACCTTTATCAGAGACATACAATCCAGAGTCCCAAACCTGCACTGCGCTTTTGCGCAGGGACGACAGAAGACCTCTTTTTTTACCACGGCGCTGTTGCAAGACCACGGCCCGTACTTTTTATCGTCGGTGGGGCCAAATACCGCAAGCACCGCTATATTCAGGTAACTCCCCAAGTGCAACACTGCGCTGTCGTTGGTAACTAAGAGCTCCGCCTTTTTTAACAATGCCCCCAATTGATGGAGGCTGGTTTTTGCGCAAAGATTAATAAGCCCGGCCTTAGAGTTTTGCTGAATATAATCAGCAATCGGGGCATCTTCGCCGTCGCCTACTAAAATTATCTTAAAGTTTTCCTGCGCAAACTGTGCACAAAGCCGGCTGAACTTATCCCTGTCCCATCTTTTAATATGGCTCCTTGCCCCCGGCGCCACCACGATTATCCTGTCCTCTTTTTTAACCTCATTCCTCTCTAATATATTATTAATGTATTCTTCATCTTCCGGGCAAAGCCGGAAAGATGTTTTTTCTATTTTTGGATTTTGGATTTTGGATTTTGGATTTTGGATTTTATAAAGGTGCCTCTCCCCCATATGCATTATCCCTTCGGGGATACGCAAAAATGCCGGCGTTTTGTATTTTGCAGGAAGTAAAACCCCAAAGAGGCTGTTGCGCAAATCGATAACCGCATCAAATTTCTCTTTTCTTAAGCGCAAAAAAAGCCTGAAGTTTTCTTTAATGCCCGAATGCTTACGATAGATAATGATATGCTCTATCCGCGGGTTGCCTTCAAATACTTCTTTCGGCCGCTCGCCGCAGATTACCGTAATCCCTGCTTCGGGGAACTTCTCACAGAGAGAATCCAACAGCGGCAGGGTCAATATACAATCGCCGATATTGCTTAAAGTTATAAATAGGATTTTGTTAACCATGTTTTATTAAATTCGAAACAAATCTGGATTTTTACACGAAATAACCAATAACCAAGATACAAGATACAAACAAATTACAATATTCAATAACCAATGACAAACAGAAAACGTTTGGTTATTGGAATTTGGTTATTGGTTATTGTTTGGTTATTGTTTCTTGTACCTTGGTTATTTCGCGTTTATATCTTTAATCCTATCGATTACATCTTCTACGCTTATCGCCTTCATGCAGCGATTGTCCTTACAGTGCACCACATAGCAGGGTACTTTGCAGCCGACGTCCTTGGAAATAACGGTAACGTTCTTTTGCGCAAACGGCCCGGTCAGCTCAGGCGAGGTCGGCCCGAAAAGGGCGATTATTTTCTTAGCCCCCACCGCAGCAGCGATATGCAGGGGGCCGGTATCGGCAGTGATGAATAAATCCGCTCTTCTGCACAATGCCCCCAATTGTTTTAAATTCAGTTCGCCTGCGGCAATCACCGGTTTATTGCGCATTTTACTGCTAATGTCCAATGCCAGATGCCTGTCTTGTGCGGCCCCGCTGATAACGACTCTTGCCGCTGATTCCCCTATAAGCCTGTCTGCAAGCTGCGCCCAGTAATCCTTCGGCCAGCGTTTGGGAAGCCAGTTTCCGCCCGCATTTATCACCGCTAGAAAATTCCCTTCGCCTATAGAATTTCTTTTTAAAAACTCCCTTATGAATTTTTCGTCTTTCTTGCTTACGAAAAATTCCGGATACCTGTCTTCCACCTTTAAGCCCGCTTTTTCAATTATGGCCAGGTAATAATCAATGCGATGGAGGCTGTCTTGTTTCGGGGGAAGGATTTTTTTGGAAAGAAGAAACCCGCGCTTTTTAGTAAGGTAGCCGATTATCGCGGGAATTCCGGCAAGGCGGCAGATAAGCGCGCGGCTAAAGGAACGGTGCAGTAAAAATGCGGTGTCAAATCTTTTGCTGCGCAAGAGTTTGGCAAACCTCAATTGCGCCAAAATACTCTTATGCCTGTCTCTATCGTTAAAAATAAGTACCTCATCCAGATGGGGATTTCCTTTGAGCACCGCATAACAACGCTCCGGAATTATACAAGAGATAAAACTATCCGGAAAATTACGCCTGATATTTCTGATGACGGCGGTAGAAAACAACACATCCCCCACCCAGTTAACATTAAAGATGAGTATGCGCCTTGGTTTGGGCCCTTGCATCATCTTCTGCGCCTCTCTTTCATAAAATTATAGAGCCCGCTGGTCTCTACCCAAAAGACAAATAAGTTGCCGGCATTTTCGGAGATCCTTAACCTCTTTAAGGCAAAGATGTCGTCATCAGGATAATCCCTGCCCGGATGTGTCGCCGCCGCCGCTTTATATCCGGCGGCGATAACTAACTGCCTAATCTTCTGGTTGAATCCTCCTTCGGGATAACTAAAGACATTTACCTCCCCGCCTAACCGCTCCTGAAGCAGTCTGCGCGAATCAAATATCTGCCTCGCCAACTCCTCTTCGGATTTAATATTTACCAAAGGCTCCGGCCCCAGCGCGTGGCTGCCTATCTCAAATATACCGGAATCCCGCATCTGCTTAATCTGGCCCCAAGTAAGTTTATTTTTACTTAAGTCCCCCACCTCTTCCACAATCACAAAAGCTGTCGCCGCAAGCTCATACTTTTTCAATATGGGAAAGGCATTGGTAAAATTATCCCTATAGCCGTCATCAAAGGTTATGGCAATTGTTTTGTATGGAATTTTCTTTTTTTGCCGGATTAAATCGGCTAATTTCTCCAAGGTTATAACATTATAACGGTGAGCCTTGAGGAAGCGCATCTGCCTGTCGAAAGTCTTAATCGATACAACAAGACTGTCTCGGAATGTCGCCCCGGGTAAAACGCGGTGGTACATTATTATGGGCACTACGTAATGCCGGCTGGCAACGGCGATAAAAACAAGAACAGCCGAGATGAAAAAAATAAAAAATCCGATCACTATCCTTTTTAGCCAGCGCATCCTAAATAAACCTCTTCTGTTTCTCTAGCCATCTTCGTAAGCGAAAAATTCTTCTCTATAAAATCCCTGGCATTCGCGCCTAAGCGCCTGCTTTCTTCCGGGCTGCCCAAGAGCCTCAATATCGCATTGCTTAAACCCCCTACATCCTTTGGAGTAACTAATAGGCCGCTAAAACCATCTTGAATTAAAGTATTAATCCCGCCGACGCCGGAGGCGACAACGCACTTTGCGGCGGCCATCGCATCCATTAACGCCAAGCCCAGCCCTTCTTTTAGAGAAGGCATAACAAAGACATCCATAACCGAGAGGGCATCATTCATCTGTTTTACCGCAGCGGCAAACGATACCCTGCCGCCGATCCCCAGAGCATCAACGAGGCTGGCCAGCTTGCGCTTCATTTTACCCTCCCCGATAATTAATAGCTGTGCATCAGGGATTTGCCGCAGGACCTCTTTCATCGCCCTGATAAGATATTCCTGGCCCTTAACGTCGGAAAGCCGGCCGATGTTTCCTATAACCGGCCCTTTGCCGCTTAAGCCGAATCCCTCTCTTATCTGCTGCGGGCTGCCGGTAGGGGTGCCTCCGAACATCTGGATATCAACGCCGTGATTTATCAGTTTTATCTTTTCCTCTCTGACGTTAAAGTCCTCTATCAGGTGCTGTCTTACCTCTCTGCTTATAGCGATTATTCTTTGGCCCCAGCAGGGAAAGATCCTGCGGGAGAGCCTTTTTTTAAAAAACCCGTGGCAGGTCCAGATATGCGGGATACCGCTGTGCCTGCTTAATAAAGCCCCCAGGACCTGCGTGGTCCGGCTGTTAGAATGTATAAGCCCGATATTTTCGCTTTTTACCAGCGGCAATAACTTCAAGAGGCTAAACAATATCCCGGGGCTGGCCTCGCATTTAGTCCTGATGGGAATAGGCAGGTAATTTAAGTCCTCCTTGATAAATTCCGCAAGCATCTGGCCTCCGCTTGAGGCGACATAAATATTGTGCCCCCTTGCCTTAAGGGCCACCCCCAGGCGTAAGACATAGCTGGTTATTCCGCCGGCGTTGAGATGGTTGGTGAGATAGAGAATATTCATTCTTAAAAATCCAAAATCCAAAATCCAAATACTACCAAATAAATCCCAATTTCAAAATCCCAAAAAACATTTGGATTTGGGATTTGGGATTTATTTTGGATTTGGTAGTATTTGAAATTTGGATTTATCATTTACAATTTTAACAATCTATCCACCGCCTCCAGCACTTCCTGCGGCTTAATCAACTCCATGCACTCTTTATGCCTGCACTTTGATTTATAGCAGGGGCTGCAGGCTAGATTTTTTTTGAGCACCACACAATTGTTTACCGGCGGCAGATGGCGGCGGGGGTCGGTAGGGCCAAAAAGCGCAACAGTCGGCACCCCCATCGCCGCGGCAATATGCAGCGGGGCGGAATCAACGCAAATATAGGCGCAGCATTTTTTTATTAAGCAGGCCAGCTGATTAACCGTGGTCTTGCCGCAGGCGTTAATCAGTTTAATGTTCTTAACCGCGCCTATTAGCGCGCCTGCCTCCTCGGCATCATCTTCTGAGCCGGTGATTACCACCCGCATATCGCGGCCGGCCAACTCCTGGCATAATTTCACGATGTGCGGGCGCGGCCAGCTTTTACTAACCCACCTGCGGCTGGCGCTAAGATTTATGCCGACAATCCTCTGATTCTGCGTCAACCACTGCGAATTTAACAACTCCTCGATATGCCTATAGTCTTCTTTTGAAAGCCAGAGCTCCAGGCGCGCATCCTTAAACTCTATCCCTAACATCTCCAGTATCCTGAACTGATGCCTTAGCGGATCCACGCCCGGCTTTTCATCTTTTATGCTGTGATTAATCAAAAAGCCGAATTTTCCATTGTCATAACCATAGCGCAAAGGGCCCCCGCTTAAAAACGACAAGATATGGCTCTTGCGGTTATTCTGCAGGTCAATTACCATATCAAAACTCTTCCTGCGCAAAACTCCTGCCAACTTAATCAACCCCGCCAAGCCTTTATCCTTATTTTTAAAATCAGCAACAATCAATTCGTCTATGTAGGGGCAGGCCAGGAGCAGTTCCTTGAATTCTTCCGCGACCAGAAGGCTGATTTTGTAATTATGCAGGAACTTCTTTCTTATCTCTCTGATCGCCGCCGTGGAGAGAATGATATCCCCCAGGGAACTTGTTTTTATAATTAAAATCTTGCGGTTTCCCAGCGCCTCCCGATAAACATCCAAGGTGCTTTTTGCCATCTGTTCCAGCGTATAATTATTTAGGATCTTTTTATAAGCATTCTGCGCTAAAAAACGCGCCAACTCTTTATCCTCAAAGACCCTTATAGCGGCAGAAGCCATCGCTGCCGGATCCGCGGGAGGCACAAGCAGGCCGTTAACATTATTCTCAATTATATCCACAACGCCGCCGACCTTAGTTGCCACTACCGGCACGCCGCAGGCTTGCGCCTCTATAATCACCCTGCCGAAGGTTTCATGAGTTACGCTGGCCAACACCAGAAGGTCCAACTGAGACAAAATCCCGGGGATATCCCTCTGCGTACCCAGGAATTCGGTGCAGTTCCACAACCCCTGCCGCCTGACTAATGCCTGCAGCTGTTCTTTATAAACCTGCCTTGCGGCCGGGACATCTCCGACGATCCAGATTTTTAGTTTCAGGACGGCTCGGGAAACCCTGCTCATCGCCCTGATAAAATCCGGATGGCCTTTTAAAGGGGTAATCCTGCCTATAATACCCACATGAAACTCTTCTTTTCTTTTTTGCGCCGGGTCTCTATATTTAAACTTTTCCAAATCCACACTGCGCGGTATCAGCCGTATCCGTTCATGCTCTACCCCGAAATCATCAATCATGTGCCGGGCAACGACATTGCTTGAAACGATTACCCTCCTGCCCCAGCCCATTACGCTGCTTAAGAATTGCTTGCTGTAATAACCGTGGCAGGTAGTTACGAATACGGCAGCAGAGCCGCGGCTGGCAAAATAGGCGATCCAGGCCGGAATGCGGGAACGCGCATGCACAATATCTATCTCTTCCCTCCTGATAATCTCCTTCAAGCGCGGTATGCACTTTATAATTGAAAAAAGTGACTTTTTGTGCACCGGCAGCTCGTAATGAACGGCCCCGCTTTCTTCCAGCTCTTTAACCAATACTCCGCCGCCGGAAACAACCACTGCCTTATGGCCCTCTCCTACCATATACTTTGCCAAATCTAACGTACCGGTCTCAACACCCCCGACGTTTAATTCCGGAAGAACCTGCAGTATGTTCATATTAACAGTTTTACCGCCTCCCTGACGGGCAAGGCATCCTCTAAATAGTTTACCTGCGGCTTATTGCGCCAGATATCCTCAATTGCCTTGCCCAGGCCCCCTGCCTCAACCAGGGATATGTATTTATTCTCCTTAAAGTAATTCAGAAACCTGCGCTGCCTCTTTTTTAATCCCGGCCCGTTAAAAACTAAAACATGCTTTTTGCTGCTGGCCGCCTCGGAAATCATGGAGATGCTTTCCGGCGAGGTAATGAGGATGCTGCTTAAATGCAATATCCCGCCTACGGCAGAGGGAATATTTTTTTTATTGGCCAACACCAGCAATTTACAACGAGGATAATCTTTGAATTCGTCCTCTATTAAATCTTCTACTGCAGCTGACGTCCTGCGCGAGGTAGTCAGTAATACTTCAGCGCCCAGCCCCTGGCAGGCGCGCTTTACCTCTCTGGCGGCCTCCGCGGCCAAGGCTTTGTTTAATTTGAAATCTTTTGTATTGCCTCCGATGAGCAGCCCGATATAGAAACCCTCTTTAAGCCCTGCCGCCTGCATTAATTTCCCGCCCTGCTCCTTTAAATACCCGTCGTTTATCAAATTCAAGGCCCCCTCGGTTACAATTATATTTTTCCTGCGCGGGGGCAGGTCGTGGCGGGGTATAACCGCTAAATCAAATCTTTTTGTGCTTAAAATGGACGGCCGCATAATCACAACGGATTTGGCTAAATTTTCCCGCGCCAATAAAAAATTAACCGGCGCAAGAGAGGCCCCGCAGGAAATTATAAAATCGTACTTTTTACTTATCAGTAAACTATATGCTTTTTTGTCTAAGGCCGCCTTAAGGCATTTTAAACAGCCCTGGCAGCGGTATTTGCCGGATAAACAAATGCCTAAGGATAAAGCGCGCCTGGCGAATCTATTCTTGAATTTGGCCTCTACGATACTAATCGCGGCAGTATTGTTTCTTTCTTTAAGGCCGGCGCATAGATGCGCCGCTAGCGCCTCTGACTGCCTTAAGTGCCCGGCCTTTGCGTCGCTTAAGATAAGTATGTTTTTATCCAGGCCGTACTTCCAGATTTTATAAAACCAAAGGTACTCCTTTGGGTAGGAAGTAATATATTTCTCAAAGACTGAAACCAGCGCCTCCAGGTTATTATGCACGTCCTTATCGCGTTCTCCTGTTTTTTTAACCTCAAAAGGAGGCGCAAAAATAACCCTGATATACGGCCCCTTCAGGCGCACATAAAAACAGGGGATAATCGTGGCCCCGCTCTTTAAGGCTAATTTTACGCCGCCGGTGCTCATCGAGGCGCTGCGGCCGAAAAAATTAACCGGCATACCGCGCTTGCCCCCCTGGTCAGCGGTAATCCCGATGGCCTCGTTTTTCTTGAGCACTTCTATTAACTGCCGCAGCTGGTTCGCCCGCTGGATTACCCTGCAGCCCTGCTGGAGGCGGTATGAACCAAGGATTCTGTCCAGGCGCGGGTATTTCTGGTCGCGCACAAAAAAATTAAAGGGAAAGGCCAGGTGCGCGCAGATGATATTGGAAAGCTCCCAGCTGCCCTCATGCATGGCAAGAAGAATAATACCCTTACCCTTATCAAAGGCGGCCTGCACATTCTCCTGCCCGACAATTTCTATGTATTCCTTCAGGTAATTTTTATCTACCTGAGGAATAAGAAATATCTCTATTATATTTTCGCCGAAGGTCCGGTAAAAATCGCGGGTGATTTTTTTCAACTCTTGCGGCGCAAGCTTATCGCCAAATGCCGTTTTTATATTGGAATACGCCACTGCCCTGTGCTCGGTCTCAAGATGATAAACCAGGCTCCCCAGCCTTCTTCCCAAAAACAGGCTGAAAGCCTTAGGCAAATGCCTTGCCAGCGGCCCCGATATTTTAAAGAGGCTGCAGAGCAAGTAGTCTATTATGAAATCTCTCTTTGTCATCGCCTTTAATCTCTAATTCAACGCGTAAAACTAAAATACGCTGCCCGGCCGCCGCTTGAGGCGGCCGGCCTTGCGCATAAAGCCTGGCAGCGTCCTTCTCGGTAGTAAGTAATGTATTGATATTGCTCCTCTTGGCTTCTTCGGCTATTCTTTTCAGGTCTTCTTCCGAGTAACTATAATGGTCCGGAAACCTGAAAGATAAACCGGCTTTAATGCCGGAATTTTTAATCAATTTTTCAAATGAATCCGGGTCAGCGATGCCGCAAAACAAAGCTACGCTCTCCTCTTTTAAGCTCTCTATGCCTAATAACTCAACCGGCTTATTAAAATCATACAGCCCTGCCGGCTTATGTATTGACTCAAACACAGGCGCCCGCGGATTGGCCCCGTTCAGGAACCTTTTTAATTCAAGGGTATCTTTGGCCAAATTGGTTTTAGCCAGGACGAATATATCAGCCCGCTTTAGCGAAGAGAGGGGCTCGCGCAAGATGCCTCTGGGCAAAAGATGCCGGTTTCCGAAAGGATTAACCGCGTCAATAGTTACAACCTCAAGGTCCTTATGCAGGCGCCATTGCTGAAAACCATCATCCAGCACAACGGTATCTGCCGCATAGTCTTTTACCGCCTCCGAGGCGGCCCGGGCCCTGTCGGCATTGACGATAACCGCAACGCCTTTAAGTTTCTGCTGGAGCATAACAGGCTCATCACCGCCTCCATACCCCCGGCTCAATATCGCCACCTGCCTGCCCTGCTCTTTTAAATACCTAACGATGTATTCAACTAAGCTTGTTTTTCCGGTCCCGCCCAAGGTTATATTGCCTACGCTTATTACTTTACAGCCCAGGCGGCGCTTATAAAGGCCATTTAAGAATGCCAGCATTGCCACTATCAGCCCGTAAAACAGGGAAAGAAAATAGAGCAAGATTTTAACGAGCAGGAATTTCGGGCCCTTGTATTCATCTGTGGCTAATTTATAGAGAAAAGAATACATATCTTTGACCTGTGCAATCAACTTATGATTCGCCGATTATCTTGGCTATTCCGAAGAGATACAAGAGAGGTTTCTTTCAATAAATTCGATTAATTTCTTCTGAACGGGGCCGGGAAGGCTGCAAAACTCTATGCCCATGCCGGGATGAAACTGGGGCTGAATCTGTTTATCGGAAAGCCAGACCACCAAGGCATCCAATTCCAACTTTTGGTTTTTCGGCGGAAGGCTCAATGCTAAAATAACTTTATCCCCCAATTTAAACTTACCGCAACCGTAGAGATAAGCACCGACGGCGCTGAAATTTAATATATCCACGCCAAAGTTACTGGCGCCGCTTTGAGCGTATTTAGGCCTCAGCTCTGCCTTGATATCAATGGGAAGGCGGCGAAACCGGCGCCGCAGGTGGAGTTTTTGTATCTTTTCAATATTCTCATCCTCTCTAAAGCTCTTTATCGCCAATTCCTCGGTGGCAAAGCCTTCCATTGCCTTGTCTATCCCGGAAATGGAGAAGATATTCTTCAAATGCGCCGGGACATTGCTTAACTTCATCCTGCCTTTATTATTGGTTACCTCTTTATAGGCGATAACAATCACCGAGACCCCCATATAATCCACAAAATCTACCGCCTCAAAATTGCAGAGTATATCCTTGTAGCCCTGCCTGACGCAGTTGCCGACCATTTCAACAAGCAACGCCGCATTTACGTCTATGCGGCCGGCTAAATCCATCACTATAACGTCTTCAACTCTTCTGGGCCTGATCTGCAACTCTGACATTAAACAATCCTTTTAGCCTATTATACCACAAAATTGCCTTAAGTACTGCGCATTCCTTGCGCTTGCCCCCTGGTTCGAAAAGCAAACCTGCCTGGCGCGCCCCCCCAATTCCACAGCGCCCTCAGGATTACCCAAAAGAGCCCCTATCTCTTTCTCTAATTGACCCGGGTTATCCACCATTATCGCGGCATTATTTTTTAAAAACATCCCTGCGATATCGCGAAAATTTGACATGTGCGGACCGAATAAAATCGGCCTCTCTAAAAACGCCGGCTCCAGAATATTATGCCCGCCCTTATTTACCAGGCTCCCGCCTACAAAAGCTATGTCTGCTACAGCGTAATAATTCATTAGTTCCCCCACGCTGTCTAAAATAAATACGCTCTCTCTCTTAAGGCTCTCCGGGGCAAGCCGGCTAATCAATGCCGGTTTAAAACCGTGCTTAACCGCCAAGCTCTCTATTTCGCCGGCCCTCTCCGGATGACGGGGGGCAATAAGCAGTTTCAAGCCGGAAAATGACCGCTGCAGGCGGCTGTAAACCTGTAATAACTCTGCCTCCTCTCCCCGATGGGTTGAGCCGCAAACTAATAGTTTATCCGCCGGCCCTAACTTCAACACCCGCCGGCACCTGATCAACTGCTCAGCCTCGATGGTAAGGCCGGCGGTATCAAACTTCATATTCCCGGTTATTTTTATCTTATCGCCAGGTACCCCTAACTGCGATAACCTGGCGGCGTCGGTTTCCGACTGCATGCAGAACAGGCTCACCCTTTCAAAAATGGGCTTTAGTAAAAACCTTGCCGCCAGGTACCCCCGCAAAGATCTTTCGGAAATCCTGCCGTTTACCGTAACAACCGCAATATTGGCGGCATGGAGCGTACTGATAAGATTAGGCCAGATTTCGGTCTCGGCAATTATAAAGAGCGAAGGATTGATTATTCTTATTACTCTTTTTACGATAAGGCTTAAATCAAGGGGCAGGTAGGTAACAAAATCCCCTTCGCCGGCCAGCCGCGCGGCAATTTTATTGCCGGTGGGGGTTACGGTTGAAATTACGAACTGCCTGGCGGGAAAGGCGCTTCTTAATTCTTCAAGCAGGCTCTTAATCGTTGCCGCCTCTCCTACGCTTACCGCGTGGAGCCAAATGGGCCTGTTCAACTTCAAATTCCGCGGCAGTATTCCCAGCCGCCGGATAAAACCCCGGTGAAATTTCCGCCTGAATAAATAAACAGGCAGAGAAACTAGCGCAAATACCAGAAATATTAAATCATAAACTAAGCTCATAGCTCACAGCTCATAACTAAATCATGCTCTTGGATGGGCCTTATCATAGACGCTTTTTATTTTTTCCGTAGTCAGGTGCGTATAAATCTGGGTGGTAGAAAGATTGGCATGCCCCAGGAGCTCCTGGACGGTCCTAAGATCCGCCCCCCGGTTTAGAAGGTGCGTGGCAAAAGAATGCCTCAGGGTGTGCGGAGAGAAACCCTGCCTTATTCCGGCGCGGTTAATATATTTTTCAAATATATCCCTTACCCCCCTTACGCTGATGCGCCTTGCGTTTTTATTCAAAAACACCGCCTCGGAATCTTTTTTTCTGGCCCTTAGGTACTTTCTTAAAAAAGATATGGCTACTTCTCCTATCGGGACCAACCGCTCCTTCTTTCCCTTGCCGAGCACCTTAACAACTCCGCTGATAAAATCAAAGTCTCCCGCATTAAGCGAGACCAACTCTGAAATCCTCATCCCGGTAGAATAAAATGTCTCCAGGATTGCCCGGTCGCGCAGGCCCATTTCGTCTTTTTTCTCTTCTGTAAAGGCAGACTCTATCAGTTTAACCACCTCGCCTTCAGTCATAAAGGAGGGAAGGCGGCTATCCGCCTTGGGGCTGGAGACGGAAAGTATCGGGTTTGACTTAAGGTAACCCTCCCGGGTCAGGAATTTAAAAAAACTGCGCAGGGCCGAGATTCGGCGGCCGATACTGCGGGGCAAGAGGCCTCTTGCTTTTAATGCCGCTAAGTATTTTCTCAAAAAGAGGTAGTCAATTTTCTCTATTGCCGTCTGATTCGTTGATGCGGAAAAATCCTTCAAGTCCAGCCTGTAATTTACTATTGTGTGCGGGGAATAGTTCTTTTCGATCTCTAAATAACGGATGAATTTATCTATATACCTTTGCATTAATCGCTTTTGACTTTAAGCGCTTTTTGGCGCATCCTGCGGCAGGTCCCTGGAGGTGAATGTGCATTTAGGAAAGTTGGAGCAGCCGTAGAAGAACCCCCGCCGGGAACGCCGCTCAATAAGCTCTCCGCCGCAGCCGGGCAGCGGACATTTAACCCCTGTGGTTATGGACTTGGAATTTTTGCACTCGGGAAATCCGGAGCAGCTAATGAATTTTCCCTTGCGGCCCCATTTGATAATCATCGGCTTGCCGCATCTATCGCAGGTTTCGCCTGTGGTCAGGACCTCTTTTTTAATATGCTCCTGGGCAAAATCAAGCTTGAGCTTAAAAGGCTTATAGAATTCCTGTAGTACTTTTAGCCTGTCAATTTGGCCCTCTTCAATGTGGTCAAGTTTTTCCTCCAGTTTAGCGGTAAATTTTACATCCATAACCCGCGGGAAATACTCTACCAGTAGCTCAGAGACCTTAACCCCTAACTCCGTAGCGTGAAAATAACCCTTCACCCTGCGGATATAATCGCGCAAAATCAAGGTGGAGGTTATCGGCGCGTAAGTTGAAGGCCTGCCGATACCCTCCTCCTCCAGCACCTTAACCAGCGAGCTGTCGGAGTATCTGGGGCGGGGCTTGGTAAAATGCTGCGAGGGCGCCAGGTTTAACAAGTCCAGGGCTTCGTCTTTCTTTAAAAGAGGGGTGCTCTTTTTTTCTTTGTCATCGTTACCTAGATTATAAACCACACTGAAGCCGTCAAAGGCTAACGTGCTGCCGGAGGCCGTAAATTGATACTGCTCTGCCCTTATATCAACCGAGGTCTGGTGGTAGAGTGCCGGGGTCATCTGGGAGGCAAGAAAACGGTTGAAAATAAGTTCGTAAAGTTTATACTGCTCAGGGCTCAAGAATTCTTTTAAGCCCTGCGGAGGCCTTTGGATAGAGGTAGGCCTGATGGCTTCGTGCGCGCCTTGTGCAAGTTTTTTGACTTTATAGGTGTTGGGCTGCTGCGGAAGATAACTCTCCCCGAATTGCCTCTTGATATAATCCCTGACTTCCTTTATCGCCTCAGGCGCAACGCGCGGGGAATCAGTGCGCATATATGTAATAAGGCCCGCCGGGGCCTCCTGCCCTATATCAATACCCTCATATAACTGCTGGGCTATAATCATAGTCTTTGCGGCGTTGAACCTTAATTTATTAAAGGCCTCCTGCTGGAGGGTACTGGTGATAAAGGGCGGGCCGGGATAGCGTTTTTTGTCTGTCTTTTTTACATCTTGGACCTTAAATGTTTTATTTTTTAAATCTTCAACGGCCTTATCCGCCTCCTGCTTATTCTTTATCTCGGCCTTTTTTTCTTCTATTTTTTCTAATTTCGCCAGGAATGACTCTGTTCCCTGTACTCTGTTCTCTGTACTCTTAGAAAGCTCCGCCTCTATCTCCCAGTATTCACTGGGGGTAAAACTCTCGATCTCTTTTTCCCTTTCAACTACCAGCCTCAAGGCCACAGACTGAACCCTGCCCGCGCTTAGGCCCCTGCCGATTTTTTTCCAAAGCAAAGGGCTTAGGAAATAACCGACGATCCTGTCCAGGACGCGCCGGCCCAGCTGCGCCTCAATCATCTTATGGTCGAAATTGCGCGGTTTTTTAAAAGCGGCGCTGATTGCGACGGGGGTAATCTCATGAAAGACCACGCGCAGGACCTTTTTCCCTTTGAAGAGCTTATTCTTCAGGTGCCAGCCGATCGCCTCGCCCTCCCGGTCAGGGTCGGTAGCCATATAAATGTTCGTTTTTCCCTGCGCCTCCTTCTTCAGGGAAGTTAAAATCTTCTGCCTGCCTGAGAGCACGCTGAATTGCGGCTCAAAGTCATTATCGATATCCACGCCCAGTTTCTTCTGCGGCAGGTCAATGATATGCCCCATAGAAGAAACTACGCTAAAATCCTTGCCCAGGATTTTACCTATTGTCTTTGCCTTAGTGGGCGATTCGACTATAACCAGATTTTTATTTTTCATCTCAATTATTTTTTTATAAACTGTTTTCCGGGCAGCTGCCCGATGAATTTATCGAGCTGCAACCTTAAAAGTATACCAGATATTTTAGGAATATCCATGTTTGTTTTCTCCACCAATACATCAAGCCCTGTAGGCTCCTGAGAAATTAAGCTATAAACCCCCGCCTCTTCTTCCGATAAGGCCCTTCCCTTAAGGCCTGTTTTCTCTGCCGCCTCCGGCAGGCTGGCCCTAAACTCCTTTACCTTGCTTCTTAGTATCGGCTCCAGCTCTTCAATAATGTCGTCCGCATTCTCCACTAATTTTGCGCCTTCTCTTAAGAGTTGATTAGTGCCCCTGCTTACAAAACTATCCGCTTTACCGGGGACGCTGAAGACCTCGCGGCCCTGCTCATTGGCATGAGTTACGGTAATCAATGCTCCGCTTCTATGCGGCGCCTCAATCACTACCACCCCTAATGATAAACCACTGATTATTCTATTTCTCATTGGGAAATTGCCTTTGTCCGGCTTACTAGATAAAGGAAACTCTGAAATCAAAGCGCCGTATTTTGCAATTTCTTCAAACAGTTTTTTATTATCCGGCGGGTAAGCAATATCCAAACCACATCCTAATACTGCCAAAGTACGGCCTCCTGCTCTTAAAGCAGATTGATGGCTAAAGGTATCTATGCCGCGCGCTCCGCCGCTTACAATAGCAAAACCTTTTTCAACCAACTGCCTGCTTAGTTTTTCAGACATACTCCTGCCGTAAAAAGAGCTCATGCGAGTGCCTACTATGGCAATAGAAAAATAATCCTGCGGCAGAATCTCGCCTTTTACAAATAAAACTAAGGGCGGGTCAAATATGGATTTTAAACTGGCGGGATAATACTCGCTATCTAACGGGATAAGAGTAACGTTATTTCTTTCAATTAATTTAATCTGGCGCTCTAAATCTATACTCTTTCTGCCCTCAACTATTCTTTTGGCAACTTCCCTGCCTATGTTTTCTACTTCTGCAATATCATTTAAGGAAGCCTCTAATATTACCTTGGGTGTTTTGAATTTTTCTAAAAGACTTTTTCCCCGCCTTGAACCGATCTCAGGAGTCAAGGCCAACCGTAACCAGTCTATTAAACCCTGGCTTAACATTTTTTACTTTTAGAAATCACTTTTATAATCCTATCCGCCGCCTCTTTTACGGAAATCTCAGATGTGTCGATTGTTCTGTCTGCCTGCGCATAATAAGGGGCGCGTAATTTAAGCAAAAGCTCTATCTGTTTTTTGGGGTTGGCCACATTTAACAGCGGCCGGTGGGCATAAAGACATGTCCTTTTTAATATTACCTCAGGGCTGGCCTTAAGGCAGACGATAACTCCCGTCTTTTTCATTATATTTATATTATCCTTATCAATGACTATGCCGCCGCCGCAGGCAACCATAAGATTTTTCTGCGCTGCGGCCTCCTTTAAGGCCCTCTTTTCTGCCTTGCGAAAGTAAGGCTCTCCTTTTTTGGCGAAGATCCGGGCAATGGCGGCCTTTTCCTTTAATTCAATTAGTTCATCAAGGTCAACAAACTGCCAATTTTTTCTGCGGGCAGCCTCCCTGCCGGCTGAGGTCTTACCCGTACCCATGAAACCTACGATATAAATATTACTCATAAGGATAAGGATAAGGATAAGGATAAGGATAAGGCCGTAAAAGTCTAAGCCTCAACCTTAACCTTATCCTTTTAGTTAAAAACTACTCCTCGTATGCAGCCAGAACAACGCCGGCAAGGATCCTGCGTGCTTCATCTGTCACAGGATAAAAGGTATCATACCACTTTCCGTCCTTGCCTTTTTCCTGCGGCATGGAGAGAAATAAACCTTTCTCTCCATTTACTACGCGCAGCCCCTTGATGATGAAATCGCCGATAGCAACATCTACAAAGGCCTTCAGCTTAGAATCCCCGTCAAAACGATGCAGCCTTACGATCTTTAAATCAAGGCCCGTCTCCATGCTAATCACCCCCTCTCGCCTTTAATAGACGAAAGAAAGGGGGCTTTCTCACATATTATTTTTAATAAGCGCTCTCAATGAAGATTTCGTGGCGGGTCATCGTCTGCATCGCCCGGTCATAAGTCAGGTCTTCAACGCGTTTATCAAAAAGTTTGGTCTGGCCGGCAGGCACCCCGTTTACCACTATAACCGTGTTTGTTAAAGGGATGCTTTTATTAAAGCAAATAATCCGGATGGCTACGGCAGCATAACTTTTTACCGACCTGTTCTGAATTTCCCCCCTGATCAACAGCTGGTCGCTGTTTTTGGCCCTGGCAAAAGTAACGTTATAAAAATTAAAATTAGGCAACTAGCCTCCCCTTTCCCTTATTTAATTCTTTTAAGGTATGCCCGATAAGCCTGCCTTATATCCACAAGGCTATCCCCGCCGAATTTCTCAAGCAGGCAGGCAGCCAGAACAAATGCGGACGCCGATTCTGCGATGGCCCCCGCAGAGCCCACTACGCAGATATCCGAACGCTCAACCGCTGCCCGGGAAAACTTTCTGGTTTTTATGTTTACCGAATCCAGCGGCTTCATCAGGGTAGAGATGGGCTTCATACAGACGGATAATTTTATCTCCTGCCCGTTAGAAACCCCTCCTTCAATCCCGCCGGCGTTATTTGCCCTGCGCAGGTACCCTTTCTCCTTGGAATAATAAATGGCATCGTGGGCCTGAGAGCCAAACTTATCCGCATAAGCAAAACCCAGGCCAACCTCCACCGCCTTAATCCCGGGGATAGACATTATTGCCGCCGCCAGCCTGCCGTCCAAGCGCCGGTCCGGATGGACGTAACTTCCCAGGCCCGCAGGGACACCTCTTAGGCTAACTTCAAAAATACCTCCGAGGGTATCCTTTTTACGCGCAGCCTCGGCAATCTTCTCCTTCATCCCCTTGGTTGAAACCTCCGCGCCAATAGAGCAAACCCGGCTTGATATATTTATGCTGAATTCATTTAAAAATATCCGGCATATTGCTCCGACTGCTACCGTAGCAACCGTGCTCCTTGCCGAAGCCCTCTCCAGCACGTCTCTTATGTCGGTGAACCCGTATTTAAGCAGTCCGGCCAAATCAGCATGGCCCGGCCGGGGAGAAAGAACCTTATGCAGGCTTTCAATACTGGAATCTTTATTCGCTATTAATAAGGCAATCGGACTACCTAAGGTCAGGCCGCTCTTTGTCCCCGCAATTACCTGCGCCCTATCCTTCTCAATGCGCATACGCCTGCCGCGGCCGGGGCCCTGCTGCCTGCGCTTTAATTCGCTGTTTATCAGGGCCAAATCCAACCTTACCCCTGCGGGCATACCCTCTAAAATTGCAACTATCGCCTTGCCGTGCGATTCACCTGCGCTTAAATATCTTAACATGCCTGCCTCCGTTTTGACTGCGCTTATCTTATTCCCACAGCCCTCTTCTATTTTCGCGCGCCTCTCGGTATAATTTCAAGAATAACTCCGCGTATTTAACATTCGGCGGAATGCTCATTAAAGAGGCATATCCCTGCTTTATTATTTCGGCATTTACGAACGTGCCGTCCTCTAAATAAACATAAGCCAGGAGCCTCTTGTATATATCTCGCCTCTCCAGGTCAAACTCAAGCCTGACCCGCCTGCCCTCAACCAGATTTTTAGCGAATTCATAAGCGCGCCTGCCCATTTTTATAATCATCTCTTTACTTTGCTGGGAGCGCCTGCTGTCGCGCTCAAGTTTCTCTGATTCATGCATTTCGGGCGTATCTATTCCTATCAGCCTTACCCGCTCTCCATCCTCAAGCTGAATGGTATCGCCGTCGATAACCCGGCTAACTAGTATCTCCTGGTAATTATACTGCCGGCCGAAAGGAACAACAAACTCCCCCTTCTCGGAATCATAATCCTTCGTCAGGCTCTCCCCTGCGTAGAGACAGCCAAATTTTAAAGAAAAAAGAATTAGACATACTATCAGCCTCTTCATCTCTTATATCATAACCTCCTTAGCCTCCTGCCCCGAATGACATCTTTAATATTGTAATCTTTTTTATTGGATAAATCAATATTTTTCCATTATAATTGAATCATTATGATTTATGACCGTTTCCAGGAAGAGGCCATCGGCTATATAAACCAGGGCTTCTCGGTGATAGTATCCGCCCCCACCGGGGCGGGAAAGACCGTTATTGCCGAACATATTATCAGCGGCTCCTTAGAGAAAAAAATCGGCGTAATCTATACCGCGCCCATTAAAGCCCTCTCCAACCAGAAGTTCCGTGATTTCCAGGGCAAATTCCAGGATAATATAGGCATACTCACCGGCGACGTCTCCATCAACCCCTTTGCCCCGGTCTTGATTATGACTACGGAAATCTTCCGCAATAAAGTGCTGGATGAGCCCGACAGCCTCGCCCGCTACTCCTGGATTATCTTTGATGAAATCCATTACCTTGATAACCCCGAACGCGGGACAGTCTGGGAGGAATCACTTATATTCCTGCCCACCCACATGAATCTGCTGGGGCTCTCCGCCACCATACCTAATATAAAAGAGCTCTCCTCCTGGATTGAGTCGATACATAAGAAGCCGGTTAAAACGGTAGTTGAGGAAAAAAGGCCGGTGCCGCTGCACTTCTTTTTTCAGTGCGGCAACGAAGTGGTAGATAAAATTGAACAGTTAAAGGGCTTGCGCCGCGGCAAACCGAACAGATTATCCACCCTGATAAACTACCTGCGCCAAAAGGATGCCCTGCCTGCGATATACTTTGTCTTCGGCAGAAAAAGGGCAGAAATGCTGGCCTCTGAATTATACCACTTTAATTTTTTAAATAGTAAAGAACGGCAGGAGGTCCTCTCCCTTTATGATTCGCTGTTAGGGCGTTTTGATTTAAAAAATGAAGCCTCGGCCTTAGAGCTGCGGCCGCTGGTGGAAAGAGGAACCGCTTACCATCACGCCGGGATGCTGCCGACCCTCAAGGAAGCGGTGGAGCGGCTCTTTACCAGCCGCCTGATTAAGGTAATTTTTACCACCGAAACCTTTGCCTTAGGCATTAATATGCCCAGCCGCTCGGTTATCTTTGACGACTTAAGAAAATTCTACGGCCGTTACGTCAGGATTTTAAAGACCCGGGATTTCTTTCAGATGGCCGGCCGCGCCGGCAGGCGCGGGATGGACAAGGAAGGTTTTGTCTACTCAAGGATAAACCCGCACCGCATCCGCCCCGAAGAGGCCAGGCGCGTAATTTACGGCAGGCCCGAAGAGGTAAGAAGCCAGCTCAACGCCTCATATGCCACAATACTGAACCTCTACGAAAAGCACAAAGAGGAGCTTTTTAAAATTTACCCCCTCTCGCTGCACTCCTTCCAGTCGCGCAAAAACGAGCAAAAAGAGGCGCTAAGGTTAATTGAGGCAAAATTGAAACTGCTGAAGGAGGGCGGCTATATTTATAACGGCCAACTGACTAAAAAGGGCCAATTTGCCAAGAATGTTTACGGCCACGAGTTACTCCTGGCCGAACTCTACGCAGAGGGGGCACTAGAAGAGCTGGATGAATTCGGTTTAGGGATTATCTCGGCTGCGGCGGTCTTTGAGCCGAGAAAAAACCAGCGCCCCCCTCTTCTTTCCAAAAATAGCCGCCGGATAAAGGCGGCCTGTGAGGTAATATATGAACGGATAAAACATAAGGAACGCAGGTATAGAATATACCCCTTCAGCAAAGCCCCTTATTTCCACCTCAGTACCTCTATTGAGGCATGGCTGCGCGGGTCGGCTTTCGATAAAGTCCTGCGCCTTAGCGATACCGACGAAGGGGAGATAATCCGTTATTTCAGGATGAGCGTACAGATTTTAAGGGAGATTAACGAAGCAACGGCGGCTTCGCATCTCTTAAAGGACAAGGTCAAGGGGGCCATCCGTATAATCAACCGCGATGTGGTAGATGCGGAGAGGCAATTGCGCGAGGCTTAAGCAGTACCCTTTATTTTATAGCAGATATAATCCTGAATAATCTTTTTATGGTCAAAGGCAAAATCCATCCCGCCTATTTCGCTTAATTTTACTATTCTTAAACCCGCGGCATCATCTCCTGCTTTAGGCTTGCCTTTGGCTTGAGCGATAAAAACCGTGCCGATGGTGTGGAAGCGCGGGTCGCGCTCAGGCTGCGAATAAGTATGGAACTGTTTTATTTCAGTCAGCTCCATATTCGTCTCTTCCTTTGCCTCGCGCCTTACCGCGTCTTCAAGGCTCTCGGCGTAATCCACAAAACCGCCCGGCAGGGCCCAACCAAAAGGCGGGTTGCTTCTTTTGATTATAATGATGCTGTCATCATCAACTTCTATGATCGCATCAACAGTGGTAAAGGGGCCGGCCTGGAGTTTCTGGGTAACGTATTCAAGATAGCCGATCACCCCTTTATTAAAAATATCAAAGGCCTCTTTGTCATAGAGGCAGAAGATAATTTCTTTTAAGGAACTTTTATTTTCGCGCAGGTGTTTTAGGGCCTCCTGCGCCATAATCTTGGCGGATGCCAGAAGCGGGAATCCCCCCACCCCGCAGCCTAATGCCGGGAAGGCGATGGATTTTATCTTTAATTTCTCGGCGGCAAGCAGAGAATTTTTGCAGGAATTGCGGATTTTTACCTCATCGGTTTTTCCCGCCCAAGCCTCCTTAGATGCAGGCGGGATCCCGCCCCCCATTTTATTCACGTGGCGGGAGAAATCCATCCCCATCGTAGCGGCGTGTATCACGTATTTGACCGGCAGGCTCCCGGCGCCGGTGGCAACTGCTTCGCCGATCTCTATCGGCCCCTTCTTTAATGCCTCCTCTTCTATTACCCGGCCGCCCTTTTTCTTTATCGCCCCCGCCACCCCGCCGCCCATCTCCAGCTTATTATTGGCGGCATTGACAATAGCATCAACCTCCAATTCCGTAATATCCCCCTTTATCACCTTAATTTCCGTATCCTTAATCTTCATACCTCTCCTTATATCAAAACCAGTTATAACACCTACTCCCCGATTATCTTAACCAAGACGCGCTTGCGGCGCTGGCCGTCAAATTCTCCGTAGAAGATCTGCTCCCACGGCCCGAAATCAAGCTTGCCGCCGGTAACCGCAGCCACAACCTCCCTGCCCATAATCGTGCGCTTCAGGTGCGCGTCGGCATTATCCTCTCCGGTCAGGTTATGCTGGTATTTTTCTTTGCCGAAGGGCGCCAAGCTCTCCAGCCATTTTCCGAAATCCCGATGCAGCCCCTCTTCGTCGTCGTTGATAAATACGCTCGCGGTAATATGCATGGCATTAACCAGGCACAGGCCTTCTTTTATGCCGCTCTTTCGCACTGCCTCCTCCACCTGCGGGGTGATATTAATAAACTCCTGCCGGTTCTCCGTGTTAAACCAGAGATAGTGGGTATAAGACTTCATTGTTTAGATATTCTTTAGGAAACGTTTTATATCGTTGTGGCCGCCGGCAAGAATAAATTCCGCTAAATCGCCTTGCCATCGAAACAGAACTCTTACTTTAAGGCCTTTTCTTATCTCCCAAAAGTCACCTTTAAGACGCTTTAAGCCGATTCCCTTATGGGTTATCCTATCTTGAGATAATATGTCTATCGCCTGAAGAGCAGCTTTTTTTATCTCTTCTTTTTCTCTGCCGCGGAAACTCTTAACCGAACGATCAAAGGAAGGCTTAAATTCAAATCTCATAATGCCTTAATATGCCTTTTGGCGCTTTTGGCGCTTTTGCAGGCCTTGCCTTTGGCAGAAGCCAACTTCTCAATTTTCGCCCATTCACTTGCGGTATAAGGCGACTCTGCGGTTACTTTACAAGGAAGCAAAACTACTCCTTCTTTCGTTAAGCCAAAGGCTAAGGAGGCGCCGGTATCTACATGCAGAAGCTTCCTTATGCGATTGGGGATAGTAATCTGGCCTTTTGAGGTTATCTTGGCTGTTTCAATTACGGTCATTTTAATCACTCCTTCCTTATTTACTTACATCCTTACTTCCTTACTTCCAGTAAAAGTATACACTACTGGTAATGTTTTGTCAAGTTGATTGATGAACTTAGCAAGCGGTATCTTTGAAAGGATTAGAGGTCTATTTCCATCCGGAACTCGGTATAGAATCCGCTGTCCGGCCTTACTTTTCCGAGGCTGTCGCGGTACTGCAGTTTGTTAAAAAACGCCCCGCCCGCGGCAAGGGAAGCCATTATATTCTTATTGAAATTATACCTTAAGCCGGCGCCGGCATGCTGCTCTTCATACTGCAAAACCGTGCCCTTAATATCATCCTTGGTTACCACAAAGTCCGCCCTCGTGCCGCTGTATTCGGCGAATGCGGTAAGTTTGCTATTGAATTTATATTCAACGGTGGGGCGGCTGGGGATTAAATTGAAAAGCCATTTATCATTGGGCTTATAAATAATTCCGGCGATAGGCAGAAATGCCGTCCTGTAGCGCGGGAAAAATGCAAAGCCCAGAATGGCGGTAAACTTTTTATCCGGCTGGTATATTGCAAAATAACGCTGCGGGATGCGGAAACTGTTCTCGTAGAAACTCCAGTTATCGGTATTAAAACCAGGGGATACCCCGATGCGAAAATATGTATTCTTTAGATTAAGAAAAGGAACGGTAGCGTCCAGCCCGAAAGAAAACGAAGTTAAATGCGCCGGCAGTTTCACCACCGTGCTGTTATTTACGCTGATATACTCATGCTGAAAAGAAAACTCCAAAGGCAGCCTGCCGAACAGTTTGTATTCGTAACTGTATTCGGACATAGTATCAATAAGTTCCACTTTCCCCGATTGCGCACTAACCTTGCGCGAAGGCAGATACCTTGCGTAACTCTCATAGGTAAAAGGAGTCAAGTCCTCCTCCTCTATGCTTTCCTTCTCGCTTATCGCCAGTTTAAGTTTCTTACGGAATTCCGGCACTTCCTCCTCCGGAACCTGCGGCGGCAGGCTTTGCGGCTGTGCCGCCTCCTGCGAAGCCAAAGCCTCATCCATTGCCCCTGCCTTAGCCTCCTCCTGCGCCGTTAAATCCGCCTGAAAAAATAATATTACCGCTATCAGCGCAAATACGGTTAAGCTAACCTGCCCAGCATTTTTATTAAGCATATTTTTCCCCCTGTTTAAATTCATCCTAACGCCAGAGGGTTATTTTGTCAATAAAAAGAAACCCGCAGGCGCCTAAACAAATTACTCTTTTTTCTTAAAGAAGGTGTCTTTTATGCTTTTAATAATATCTACGACGGAAACCTTAAATTTATATTCCGGTTTGCTGAGGGTACCGCGGATCTCTATTGTCCCAAACTTGCCCCCCTGCCCGACTATTGCCGTAGCAATATCCCGGAAGGTGCCGGTAAGAGGAATCTCTTCGCTAAGTATTTTGACATTAAGCCGGGCATCAAGCGAACTGTCAAAACCTAACTTCAGCGAACCGTCAATCTCGGAAATACTGCTGGCCAGCCTGAGGTTATCGGTAAAGATGTTTTTGTCCCGGATAACAAAGTTACAACGGCCATCCTCAAAAACAATATTGGCAAAGTCCTTTACAAAAATCAGCGTCCCCATCCCCTTAAAAAGATTCAACTGCCACAGCTTTCCTCCGGTGATAAAGATTTCTCCGGAGCCGCCTAACTTTGAGATATCCTTTAATTCTCCGCTTAATACGGCTTGGCCGCTTAAAGTCCCGGCGATCACCTCTTCCTTTAACGGAGTATCAAGCTTCAACTGCTCAATCTTTAAGTTCTCCAAGGACGCCTTTAGCCGGTAAGGAAGGTTAGCCGGGTATAATTGCATCTGGGCACCCGCCTTAAGCATCCCTGAGTATAGGGACAGGCGCATCGCCGGGATACTGGCCAGGCCGTCTGCCTGGTTATAATCCAGAAAGAACTCCTGTGATTTAAGGCCGTAAAAAGATACAGAGTTGCTTTTTAATTGGGCGCTAATTTCACAGGATTTAAAATCCTTTATCCTGCCCTCTAAATCCAAATTTAGATCCACTATTCCGGCGGGCTTGATTTTTTCAATCTCGCTTTTAAGGTTCTTTAATAATTTTCCGCTGTCGCTTAAATCTATCTGCAGCTGGGCCGCAAGGTCAAGGTAGGGATCGGCGGGCTTTGCGATATCTATCTTTCCGTTAATAGAAAACCGGGAATTAAGATACTTGCCGGAGAAATTTGAGAGTTGAACTGCCTTATCACTAAGGTTAAACGCTGATTCAAGGGAAAGCTCTTCAGAGGATAATAAAAATTTTACCTGCGGGGCCTTAAAATCATTAAGCGCCCCCGAACTGCTATAAGAGATACCCTGATATTCAAACTCTAAAACCGGCCATTGCAGCTGGTTTTCGCTAAATACGATCCTGCCGTTTAAGTTTTCAATGGGGTTTTCTAATATTTCCGGCTTAACCGTTGCCTGCGAAATATCAAGGTAACCGCTGAGAAGAAAATCCTCTGCTGAGCCCAAGGCCCCCTGCAGGCTTAAATACAACATGGCATTCCCCTTGATCTCCGCCGGGACGGAGAAGGCGAACTTATCCTTTAATATCCCCTGCAGGGAATCCAGCTCTAAATCAGAGGCAATCTCCGCGCTGACTAAAGGTTTGTTGAAATCGCTAAGGCTGAAATTTGCCCTTACCAGGGTCCCTAAAATGACGGCGTTTAAGTTTTGCGAAGAGATGCCCGACTCATCAAATGCCACTTCGGCGTTTATCTGGCTTATCTGGTCAACGAATTTTATCCCCCGAAGAGCGCCGTTGATAAGGGCGGCCTTGCCGGAATAGCTAAGGCGCTTCTCTTTCGCATCATATTTTAGCTCCGCCTGGCCATCTATGCGCCCGTCAGAAACTTCAATCCCCCAACCGCTGTAATAGGCCGAAAACTCCCCTGGGCTAAAATCCTGCAGGTACACCTTTGCGTCCAGCTTCTTGTCCAGTATGGAATAGGCCCCGGAGGCCTTGAATTTTATCTTCGGCTCAGCCGGGACTTCGCCGGTCAGGTTGAACCTTACCTTATCCGGCAGGGAAAAATAAAGGTTCAAATTAAGCTCCTCTATCTCTTTACCCAACGGCGGCTCTAATGCATTATCCAGGAAACGAACCCTTCCCCTCTTGACAGTCACCTTGCGCACGAATAGGTTAAATCTGGGCTTTTTTGCTGCGGCGGTATCCGCGCCAAACAACTCCTGAAGGTTAAAAGTTTTGTCCTTTCTTCTTTCTACGAACAGAAACGCCGATTCAATATTTAAGGCGGGGATAAGGAGGGTCTTCTTAAAAATAGGAAGAATAAGGAAACCGCAGGAGGCCCGCTCTATTTTTGCGATTACCCCTTCTTTGCCGCTAATAACCAGGTTCTTTATTACCAGGCCCTTAAAGATGCTGAAATTTAGCGCCTCCAGGGTTACCTGCTGATTTGTCTTTTCCGCAAGGGTATCAACGATTAATGACCTTATTTTAGTAGGCAGAAAAACCCCGTTTAAATAAAACAGCCCGCCGGCCAGTATAAAAATCAAAATTAATAAAATAACAAAGACCTTCTTCATAGTATCAAGCAAAGCGCCTCTAGTCATTGCGAAGCGCGCAAAGAGCGCTGAAGCAATCTATTCTATGGAGATTGCTTCGCTTCGCTCGCAATGACGATGAATTATACACGCGTTCATTTAATTCTTTCTTATAATCTTCCGCGCTGCCTTAAAGGCTTCAGCCTTCGTCTTAATCCTGCCGATTGCCTGCAGTTCTTCTATCTCGGAAAGGATCTTGCCGATTAACGGCGAAGGCTTTAATTTAAACCTTTTCATCAGCAGGTCGCCGTTTAACAGGCGGGGCTTCTTTACTTCTTTATCCTTACTGAAATACTCGTTAATTAATCCAAAACAGGTTTTTTCATGGCGGATACGCGAGGCCCTGGTGGAAAGCGAACCCTTGGTTGCGCGCTGGTCAGCTACTGACAACAACAGTATCCCCGCCGCCTCCCTGCCGGTATCACGGAAATACCTGAACTTTGCCCGGGCAGTTAATGTTTTGTTATCCGCTAAATATCCGGGCCGTAAATGCCAAAGCACAATCTTACGCAGAGAGTTAATTTCATCATTGGAAAGCTTAAGCCACCTGCCGAGCTCTTCGGCCATCCCCAGCCCGATCCGTTCATGGCCGTGGAATATAAGCTTATCATCCTCCCGGCGCAGGGCCTTGGGCTTACCTATATCATGCAGTATCGCCCCCAGCCTCAAGAGCGCGCTCCGCTTTCTGTCGCCTGAAATAACTTCGTTGAGATAACCAAGGACCTCCTTATTCTTTGTCTGTCTTATCAAAAGGTCAACTTGGCTGACCGTCTCCAACGTATGCTCCAATACATCCAGATGGTGATACGGGCCCTGCCCGATACCGCGCATCCGCTTTAACTGCGGGAAGATTATCTCAAGAATCTTTAATTTATTCAGCTCGCCCAGATAAACTGACGCATCGGGGCTGTCAAAGATCTTAAATAATTCATCGCGGATGCGCTCCGGGGAAACCATAGACAGCCTCTTCTTCCCAATCTTAGCCAGCCTTAAAGTCTTCTCGTCAATGCTAAAGCCAAGCAAAGCAGAAAAACTAAAGACCCGCAGGATTCTAAGCGGGTCCTCAATAAAGGCCGTTTTGTTTGCCGTTTTTATAATCTTAGATTTCAGGTCCTGCCTGCCGCGGTAAGGGTCAATTAGCAAGGGGCTTAAATCTTTATTAGTTAATGCGTCCTCCAGCTTAAGGGCGATGGAATTCAGGGTAAAATCGCGGTGCAGAAGGTCCTCTGTAATATCCCTGCCGCGGAAATCCGTAAAATCAAAAGTATAAACCCTGTCCTTTAACTTCTTTACCAGGCGAGCTGCACCGTGCTCTTTATCCAGCACGACAAAACCGCACCTTAGTTTTTTCGCCAGCATCCCGGCGAAACTTATAGCGCCCTTTTTAAGGCAGAAGTCAAAATCAGGGTTTGTTTTCTTGCGCCCTAAAATCAAATCGCGCAAAGCTCCGCCCACCAGATACAACTGCAGTTTTCTCTTCTTGGCAAAAAGCTCAACGGTTTTAAGGATTTTTTGATCCTGAGAGGAAAATCGCATACTTTCAGCGTAGTTTAAGCGTAGAATTCCGCGTAGTTCAGCGGTTTTCTTTATTGAACATCTCCGACTCTTTGATGATTTCGTCTTCAACGAATATGGGCACCTGGGCCCTCACCGCAAGGGCGATGCTGTCGGAAGGCCGGGCATCGATAACCTTATCTTCTCCGGAAGAGGATTTTAGGACAATTTTGGCGTGGAAGGTGTTTTCCTTTAATTTATCAATAATAATTCTATCTATCCTGGCATCAAGTTTCTCTATCGCAGAATGCAATAAATCATGTGTCAGGGGGCGGGGCGGGGTGAAACCGCTGACCTTTAGTTTTATCGCCGATGCCTCGGAGAGCCCGATTACGATAGGCAAGATACGTTCGCCATTCTTCTCCTTCAAAACAATAAGCTGATCATGCCTTTTCTCATCAATAACAATCTTGTTCAACTCCATCTCAACCATAAATACCCTCCGCTTGAGTCAATATTTTTTGCGTTTGGAAATAATCCTTTTGGGCTTGCCGGCCTTTTCTTTATTCAGCATATCTTTGAGTTCATCCATAAACTGCCCGACGTCTTTAAATTGCCTGTATACGGAAGCAAACCTTACGTAGGCGACGTCATCAAGGCCTTTTAGCCTCTCGATGACCAGTTCGCCGATGCGCGCGGAAGATACTTCGCGGTCTGATTTTTTCTGCACCGCCCGTTCCACCTGCGTCAGGATCGTCTCCATCTTTTCCATGCTCACCGGCCTTTTTTCGCAGGCCCTGGTTATACCGGAAAGAATCTTTTTGCGGTCAAAAGCTTGGCGCCTGCCGTCTTTTTTTATCACCATCAAGGAAACTTCTTCTATGTATTCGTAGGTGGTAAAGCGCTTGCCGCACTTAAGGCACTCGCGCCTTCTGCGCACCGCCGACTCTTCTGCCGTTGAGCGCGAATCTACAACTTTATCTTCTTTATAACCGCAAGAGGGACATTTCATTTGTTCTTTATTTGTTTTATTTTTACCCCGGCCTCTTTAAACAGGCGCCTGGCCAATTCGTCGGGATACCCGTCTGATATTATTATTTCTTTGACTCCCGCGCTAATCAGCATCTTAGTGCAGGTGACGCAAGGCTGATTAGTCACATAAAGAGTCGCGCCTTGTAAATCTACCTTATGGATTACAGCCTGAATTATTACATTCTGCTCCCCGTGCAAGGCCCGGCAGAGCTCCTGGCGCTGGCCCGAAGGAATATTCAATTTCTGCCGGAGACAGCCGATATCCGCGCAATGGGTTAAGCCGGAAGGCGCGCCGTTATATCCGGTTGCTAAAATCCTCTTCTCCCTCACCGCAACTGCCCCGATATGGCGGCGCAGGCAGGTCGAGCGCTTTGCCACCAGCCTGGCAACCTCTAAAAAATACTCGTCCCAGCTGGGGCGCCTGTGAGCTTTATTCTTTTTCATCGCATTCCTTATATAAAGGAAACTTTTTAGTCAACCCTAAGACTTCCTGTTTAATCTTTTTTAGTTTATCGGGGTTATCGCTTGCCTCTATTGCCTCATAGATAAACTGGGCGATTTTATGCATCTGGGGCTCCTTCATCCTGCGGGTAGTTACCGCCGCAGTCCCCAGCCGTATCCCGCTGGTAACCGCCGGGCTTTTTTTATCAAAAGGGATAAGGTTTTTATTTACGGTAATCCCCGCCTCGCCTAAAACCCGGGAGGCGTCTTTACCGGTAATGCGTTTTTGAGTCAGGTCCGCAAGGAGTAAATGCGTATCCGTCCCCGAGGCAACAATGCGAAAACCCTTTTGCTGGAGGGAGGCGGCTAACTGCCGGCAGTTTCTTACTACCTGGCGCTGATAAGCCCTAAAGGCCGGCGTCATTGCTTCGCGGAAGGCAACTGCCTTGGCAGCGATAGTGTGCATTAAGGGCCCGCCTTGTATTCCGGGAAATATACGGGAGTCGATTTTTCTGGCAAACTCTTTTTTGCAGATTATAAAACCGCCCCGCGGGCCGCGCAGAGTCTTATGCGTAGTCGAAGTAACAAACTCCGCGTAAGGCACCGGAGAAGAATGAACTCCTGCCGCTACCAGCCCTGCGATATGCGCCATATCCACCAGCAGACAGGCGCCTACCTTATCGCAAATTTTACGGAACTCCTTGAAATCAATGCGGCGCGGATAGGCCGAGGCGCCGGCGATAATCATTTTAGGCTTATGTTTTTTTGCCAACTCCATAATCCCGGCGTAATCCAGCATCTCGGTCTTACGGTCAACGCCGTAACCGGCTATTTTATAATACATCCCGGAAAAATTATGCGGGTGGCCGTGGCTTAAGTGCCCGCCGGCGGCTAAGTCCATCGCCAGCACCGTATCGCCTAAGTTGAGCGCGGTACAAAAAACCGCCATATTCGCCTGCGTACCGGAATGCGCCTGCACGTTTACATGCTCTGCGCCAAAAAGTTTCTTTGCCCGCTCGATAGCCAGCTCTTCTACCTCATCCACATATTCACAACCGCCATACCAGCGATGATGCGGATAGCCCTCGGCATATTTATTGGTTAAGACAGACCCCTGCGCTTCAAGCACAGCGGAAGAAGTAAAATTTTCCGAGGCAATCAACTCCAGGCCCTCCTCTTGCCTTATGATTTCATTCTTTATCGCTTCATAAATCTTGGGGTCAGTTTTTTTTAAGTTTTTCATTCTTTCTTGCACCCTATTTGCTTCTCAATCTTTTTTAACAACCCCAGGCGCCTCTTGTGCCTGCCTCCGAGGAACCCGGTATCCAGCCAGGCTGCGGTAATTTTTTTAGCCAGCGCGCCGCTTACAAAAGAAGCGCCCAAAACCAAAACATTGCTGTCATTATGCTGACGGGTAAGCTGTGCCGCCTTTACGTTATAACATAAAGAGGCGCGCACCTCGGGAAACCTGTTGGCGACGATAGAATTGCCGATACCGGTATGGCAGATAAGTATCCCCATCTTGCAGTTTCCCGCAGATATACTCTTAGCCAGTTGGGCTGCCAAAAGCGGATAATCACAGCGCTCATCCGAATAGGCGCCTAAATCCCGGACTTCAAGCCCCCGCCCGGCAAGATAGGGCTTTAGCTTTTCCTTGAGCTTAAATCCGGCATGATCAGAAGCAATTAATATCCTTTTCATATTATGTTACTTACCCTTTCCACTGCTTCTTTTATTAAACCGTATATCTGTTCGTAAAAATCCTCTCCCCTGCCGATGGGGTCCTCAATATCCAACCGGCCATTGTCTTCTATTTTAGCAAATTCTTTTAATAAGAAAAGCCTATTTTTTACCTCCGGCGCCAATTCCAGTATTCTATCCTCCTGAATCTTTTCCATAACCAGGATGATATCGGATTTCCTGAGCATCTCTTTAGTCACCCTCTGTGAACGATGCTGCGAAACATCTATCCCTTTCTTTGCCAGGACTGCCCTTGCCCCATCGCTGGCGCTTAAGCCCCCCAGCATCATTATCCCGGCAGAAAACACCTCAACGTCATCTCTGTCTTTTTCCCTAAGCCGCTTTTCCAAAAGCGCCTTGGCCATAACTGAACGGCAGGAATTACCGGTGCAGACAAAAAGAATAGCCTTCTTTTCAACTGTATTTTCAATCTCTTCTTTTCTTATCGCCGTCTCTCTTAAGATCTGCGGCGGGGTAACGCTTAGGTCCACCACTGAAGACTCTAAGGCCAGCTTTGCCTCTCCCGCATCAATAGCTAAATCCACCAAATCTTTTAAGTCCTTTAACGCCTCCTCAAAATTTACCGGGGCGCTCTTTCCGGAAATATTCGCCGAGGGGCAGGCTAACTCCGTACCGGCCTCAGCGATGATCCTTAAGGCAACCTGATTATCCGGCATACGCAGGCCTATTTTACCTCCTTTTTTTGATTTCAGGATGATAGTCAGCGGCCCGGGCCAGAATTTATTGATAAGTTTGTAGGCGGCAGGCGGTATATCGGCGCAGAGCTCTTCGATTTTATCCTTCTCCGCGATAAGCAAGACAAAGGGCTTATCCTTGGGGCGGTTTTTTATCCGGTATAACTTATCTATCGCCTTTTGGTCGCCGGAGGCCGCAGCCACCCCGTAAACCGTATCCGTCGGAATAATCACCAGGCCGCCTACCCTTAAGATACCGGCGGCCTCCCTGATTAATTCACTTTGTGGGCTAAGCGGATCGGTTTTTACTATTCGTACCAGGCTCATAGCTTGATTTTAATCCTCTTGATTTTTATGCGCATTCCCTGTTTATATTTAACAAGCGCCGAGCTGATCCTGCTGTCGCCGATGGCCAGGATCCGGAGGGCAAATAACGCGGCGTTCTTGGCCCCGGCCCTGCCGATGGCCATAGACGCCACCGGGACCCCGGCAGGCATCTGCACCGTGGATAAAAGTGAGTCCAGGCCTTTTAAGCTTTTTGTTTCTATTGGTATGCCGATTACCGGCAGGGTCGTATGCGAAGCAACTACCCCGGCCAGGGCGGCCGAGCCGCCGGCTGCGGCGATAAAGACCTTTGTCCCTTTTCTGGCGGAGCTATTTACATACTCCTCCAGTTCTTTCGGCGTCCTGTGCGCCGATAAGACCTTCACTTCAAAAGCGGCCCCGAACTCCTTCAATACCTCTATCGCCGCCTGCACCGTATCTAAATCCGATTCGCTGCCCATTATGATGCTAATCTTATCCATAAAGCTCCTCCCCCTAAAAAGGTTAAGGTTAAGGTTAAGGATGAGGATGAGATGAGGCTCAACCTTAACCTCAAACTAATCCTATTTTATTGCCCTGCGTCCAATATCCCGGCGGTAATGCATCCCTTCAAAACTTATCTTCCCCACCGCCTGATATGTCTTATTAATCGCTTCTTTTATGGTATTGCCCAAACCTGTCACTCCCAAAACTCTTCCCCCGTTGGTAACGTATTTTACTGTCGACTGTCGACTGTCGACTGTCGACTGAATAGTCCCCGCATGAAACACCATTACATCTTTCAACTTCGCAGCCTCCTCTAACCCGGAAATCTCCTTTTCCCTCTGGTAACTTCCCGGATATCCTCCTGCGGCGCAGACTACGCATACGCAGGCTCTGGCTTCCCAGCTTAACCCGCCGGCCTTGGAAAATTTAGTTAATTTATCATTGCTTACCGCCAGCATTACCTCCAATAAATCAGAATTCAGGCGCGGCAATATCGCCTGGGTTTCAGGATCCCCGAAGCGCACGTTAAATTCCAAAGCCTTAGGCCCTTCTTTGGTAAGCATAATCCCGGCGTATAAAACCCCCCGGTATACTATGCCCTCTTTGCTCAAGCCGTCTATTGTCCGGTAGATTACCTTATCCAGAATCTCTTTAAATAATCCCTCGGTAACTACCGACGCAGGGGAATATGCCCCCATCCCGCCGGTATTGGGGCCTTGGTCGTTATCAAAAACTCTTTTGTGGTCCTGGCTTGAGGCAAGCGGGATGACCTGCCTTGAATCGGTTAAGACAATAATTGAGGCCTCTTCGCCCTGGAGGCACTCCTCTATGATAACTTTATTCCCCGCTTCGCCAAAGGCCTTATCCTGCATCATTGCGCTTACTGCTTTTTTTGCCTCATCTACGGTCTTGGCGACCACTACACCTTTTCCCTGTGCCAGGCCATCGGCTTTTACCACGCAAGGCGCGCCGATTTTTTCAATATATTTTAAGGCTTGGCCGGCATTATCAAAGACGCGGAAATCCGCCGTGGGGACATTGTATTTTGCCATTAACTCCTTGGCAAAAACTTTACTCCCCTCCAAGTTGGCGGCTCCTCTATCGGGCCCGAATACCTTTAAGCCGTATTTGGCGAATTCGTCGCTTAAGCCGGCGGCAAGCGCCGCCTCAGGGCCGACGACAGTCAAATCTATTTTTTCCCGGCGCGCGAAATCCAATAACTGCCGAGTATCATCCGCCTTTATATCAATGCATTCTGCAGATTGGCCAATCCCGCCGTTACCGGGGGCGCAAAATAGCTTATCCGTAAGGCTTGACTGCGCAATCTTCCACGCAAGCGCATGCTCCCTGCCGCCGGAACCGATAAGTAGTATTTTCATCCCTGGTTAGTTCCTTTTACCTTTAAATAGCTTGCTGCTTTCCCCTAAAATATATATTTTACCGCCTGCGTCTATACGCGAGGCCCATTTAGGCCCTATAACATAATGAGGGGCCAACATCGGATACGCTAAAACAAAAGCCACGTCTGTCTCTGTGGGCAGGCCGTCTGCAAGGTGCTTATTAAATGCCTCTACGTTAACCCCCAAGGGTATCTCCACCGCCTCTTTATGAAGTTCTGCCTTTTTAATTATTTCGCTGCCGTCTTTGGATACGGAAAACCTAAAGTCCCCGCCTAAGACAGCGACGCCGGGTTTCTCGTTAGCCGGAAGAAGGTAAACCGTAATTGTTCCGTCCTGCTCGCGAAAGACATCGGTATTATAACGGCCAAACCGCATCGGCCCCGCGATAGAATGCACTGCCAGCCTGACCGCTCTGGCAAGCTCCAGGATCTGGCCGGATACCTCCTGGTCGGCCCCCTCCAGCTTCATCTGCCCGGGGGAATCAGCCGGGCAGGAAAAAATATAGGCGGCATTAAATTTACTGCCGTCATCGTAAACTCGCCCGAAATAAACCCTCCAGATACCCGGCTCTTTTACCGCGACATAGTTTTCTAATTTTTCCAGGTCCGGCCGGCCCGGCGGCAATAACTCCGCCGCCTTTAGCGCCGCGTTATCATACTCGGCAATCTGCCTGCCGCGCAATTCAATCATCCCCAACTCTTCCAGGGAGGGCATCTGCTCCTGGCAAAATGCAGTCTCGCATAACATAAATAAAACCGCCAATGCAACCAGGCTTGTAGACGCTTTACGCAAATACTTAAGATACATTATCTTACAAAACAAATACACTGTAAAAGAAATAAATATTTGTTTCCTAACTTAATAAATTTAATAGAGTTATGTAAAGCGCCTATATTGCTTTTTTATGCGTTAATCCTCTTTATGCTCTTTTCTCTTCAGCGGCAAGACGCCGGCCATATCGCCGATTACGTTGACCAGTTCCGTGCCTGCCGGCACGACGATCTTGGCGTTATCTCTAAGCGCGGCCTCAACCGCCTGCAGTTTCCTTAAAATCTGGGCATTGCCGATAAAATATTTATTCGCCGCCTCATTGACCAGCCGAATCGCCTCTGACTCGCCTTCAGCCTGTAAGATCTTGGCCTGTTTGACGCCCTCGGCCTTTTTAATCTCCGCCCTCTTTTGCCCGTCGGCAACGGTCTCGGTGGCGGTGGCAAAGTCAATCGCGGAAATCTTTTCGTTTTCCGCCTTGACTACCTTGTTCATCGTCTCCTGCACGTCTTTAGGCGGGTCAATCTCCTTTAGCTCCGTGCGCACGATTTCAATGCCCCAATGCTTAGTCTCCTCGCAGAGAGTGTTATGCAATTCGGAATTAATTTTGCCTCTTTCGCTGTTTGCGGATTTTAAAGTAAGGGTGCCGATAATATTCCTTAATGTCGTCCGGGCTAAATTTACTATCTGCCACTGATAATTATTGACGTTATATTGGGAGCTTTTTACATGTTCTTCGTCGGAGGTAACCTTGAAGTAAACCTGCGCGTCCACCCGCGCATTCAGGTTATCGTTGGTGATAATCTCCTGCGGCTCGGCGTCAATCATTTGCTCGGTAACGTTTACCTGGTATAATTTTTCGATTACCGGCATAACCCAGTTAAGCCCGGGAGTAGCAAAACGGTTATATTTGCCCAACCGCTCAATCAACCCCCGGTGCGTGGGCCTGACAATCCTGATACCCATAAAAAATATCGCGATTGCAATCGCGATAAGCCAATAGATAATATTCATACTACCCCCCTTTTAATTGTTAGACAACCACTACTTCTTTTCTCCCCTTTATAACTTCTCCGATGACGCGGGATTTTACTTTGAGGCTGGCAAGTTTTGAAATTATCCTTCCGGCTGACTGGCGGCTGACAATTAAAACCATCCCCACCCCCATATTAAAGGTATGGTACATCTCTTTGTCTTCTATGCCGCCCTTTTGTTGGATGAGGCGGAATATCTCAGGCACACCCCAGGAGTCTTTATAAATCATAACCTTGGCGCCGGTCGGAAGGATGCGCGCTATCTTATCGTAAAAGGCGCCGCCGGTGATGTGGGCTATACCCGTAATTCGTAAATCGTAATTCGTAAATCGTAATAAAGATATGACCGGCTTAACATAAATGCGGGTGGGTTTGAGTAATTCCGCGCTCAGCTTCTTCAGTTCTTTCTGCGAAAAGGCCCTCCTTACCAGCGAATAACCGTTGGAGTGTATGCCGCTTGACTCCAGGCCGATAATCACATCACCCGGCTTAATATTAGAGCCGTCAATAATATTTTTGCGCTCCACCACCCCCACGCAGAAACCGGCGACATCATAATCGCTCTCCTTATACATCCCGGGCATCTGCGCGGTTTCGCCTCCGATCAAAGAACAGCCGGCCTGAATGCATCCGTCATTTATCCCCTTTACTACGTCGGTTAAGATTTTCCTGCTTAAACTACTGTGGGCGATATAGTCCAGGAAAAACAACGGCCTTGCCCCGACACAGAGGATATCATTTACATTCATCGCCACCGCGTCAATGCCGACGGTATCATGTTTGCCGGCCAAGGCGGCGATTTTTAACTTTGTACCCACCCCGTCCGCGGAAGAAACTAAAACCGGGTCTTTGTAATCCTGCTTGGGAAACCTGAAAAAACTGCCGAAGCCTCCTAAGCCCTTTAAAGCCAGCGGCCCGCCCGACTTACTCATAAGGCCCTTAATCCCCCGCTTAAAAGCGCCTGCTTCGGAAATATCAACCCCGGATTTTTTATAGGTCAGCCCCTTCATAATTTGGGCTCCTTTCCCGTCCAGCAGTAAAGGCAGAGCTTATCCCTGTCAACGCCTATGGCGCCAATCATATCCTCTAATTTCTGATATTTCAGGGTAGTTACCCCTATGTCCTTAGTAATCCACCCCACCATCTTCCGGTATTCTGCCGAGCCTTCCGTCAGGTATTCTTTTATATCCTTTATATCCCTGCCCTCAATGGCCCGGATCGCCCGGCGTGCGGCCAGCTCATTGATGCTGCGGGTGGAAAAATTGAATTTGCAGGGGAAGGTCAAGGGCGGGCAAGCGATCCTTAAGTGAATCTCCTTTGCCCCGCAGTCTCTTATTTTCTGGACAGTGTAATTCTTTAACTGCGTGCCCCGCACTATGGAATCGTCGCAGAATACAATACTCTTGTCTTTGATAATCTCCGGGATAGGGATCAGTTTCATCCTGGCGATAAGGTCCCTTTTTTCCTGAGAGGGCGGAGTGTAACTACGGTCAAAGCCCGGGGTGTATTTTATCAGCGGACGCCGATACGGAGCTCCTGACTCCATAGCATAGCCTATTGCATGCGCCGTCCCGGAATCCGGAATCCCCGCGGCCATATCCACCTTTATCTTATCCCCTCTGGCAAGGCAGCGCCCGCATCTTTCGCGCGCCATCTCCACGTTTATATCATCGTAGCAGGAAGCGGGAAATCCCGCGTAAATCCATAAGAAGGCGCAGATCTGGTTTACCCCTCTTGTCCCGGGACGCTTCGGCTTTATCCCCCCTTTATCCAGCAGGATAATCTCTCCCGGCTGGATAAATTTCTTGAGTTTAAAACCGAGGTTATAAAAGGCGGAGCTCTCGGTGCTTATTGCCCAGTCGCCCCCTCTTTCCCCCACCGCCAGAGGCGAATAACCGCAGCGGTCGCGCGCCGCGTAAACCCCTTCTTTATTCAACAAAAGCAGGGAACAGGAACCGCTAATTTTAGAAAACATATACTCTATCCCGTCGGGGATATCCCTGCCCTGAATGACCAGCTTTGCCGCCAGCTCCGTCATATTTACGCTTCCGTCGGTTACCTCGCTAAAGGACTGCCCTTGAGCGTATAACTCCGACTCCAGCTCCTTGGCGTTGTCAATGAGCCCGTTGGTAACTATGGCAAAGGGCCCGAACTTTGAGTGGACGCAAATGGGCTGCTCATCCTTTGCGCTGATTACCCCGATGCCAGCTGCCCCCTGCATGTTTTTGTAATCCTCGTAGAACTTGGCCTTAAACTGGCTGCCTCTTATATCGTGAATCTTGCGCAGTAATTCATCTTTCCATACTGCCAGGCCGGCAAACTGCGTACCCAGATGGGAATGGTAATCCGTCCCGTAAAATAAATCTTCATGGCAGCTTTTTTTACTTACTACCCCAAAAATGCCGCTCATAATCTATCCTCCGTAAGCATTAGGATTTCTTATAAAACTCCTTGATCGCGCGCACAACCTCTTTCGGCGTCTCTACCACCGTAAATATCTGCATATCCTTTTTGCTGATATTGCCGTCTTTGAGCAGTTTTTCTTTATGCCAGGCAAGCATCCCCTCCCAGTATTTTCCGCCTAAAAGCACCACCGGAAATTTCTCAATTCGTTCGGTCTGGATGAGGTTTACCGCCTCGTAGAATTCATCGAGCGTCCCGAAACCTCCGGGCAAGATAACAAAGGCCTTGGCATATTTAACAAACATCACCTTCCTGACAAAAAAATAACGAAAATCAAGAAGGATATCCACGTAACCGTTGGGCTTCTGCTCCGACGGTATCTGGATATTCAACCCGATAGATACCCCCTTGGCCCTCTTTGCCCCTTTATTGGCCGCCTCCATTAACCCCGGGCCGCTGCCGGTAATAATCGCGTATTTTTCCTTGGCCAAAAGATAGGCGGTCTCCTCGGCTAAGCGGTAATAGTTATTGCCGGGCTTAGTGCGGCTGGAACCAAAGAGGGAAACCGCCCTTCCTATCTTGGAAAGGACCTCAAACCCCTCGACGAACTCCGACATAATGCGAAAGACTCTCCAAGGGTCCTCCGCAAAAAAGTCCCCCCCGACGGGTTCTTTTCCTTTCATCGTCCCCTCCTTTTTATAAATCGCTTAATCCTTTAAATAACTCTCTATCGCGCTGCTCCAGGAGGCATATAATTCGTCAACCGGCAGATTAATCAACTCATTAATCGCAAGCAGGCCCCCCTCCACCTTGCCGATTACAGCAATAGGCGCCTTATTCTTCTTGGCGATCCCCAGCAGTTTCTTAAGGTTTTTCTGTTTCAGGCTGATTACAATCCGGGATTGAGACTCGCCGAATAAAAACGCATCCTTTCGCATCTTACCCTTTTCCAGGTTGATCACCGCGCCCATTCTCTTAGCAGGGCCGCTGATACAGCTCTCGGCAAGGCAGACTGCCAGGCCGCCCTCGGAACAATCATGCGCCGATTCAAGCAGGCCCCTTTCTGCCGCCTCAAGCACGGTTTTCTGCACGCTCTTTTCCAGTTTCAGGTCTATCTCCGGACAGTTGCCCTTCTTTAATCCGTGGATTGTCTTTAAATACTCACTGCCGCCTAACTCCTCTTTGTTCTTACCCAGCAATAACACGGCGTCGCCGGCATTCTTAAAATACTGCGAGACAATCTTTGATTTATCTTTTATCAAACCCACCATCCCGACCAGCGGCGTGGGGTCAACCGAGCCTTTGGGGTTTTCATTGTTAAAACTGACGTTGCCGCTGACTACCGGGGTATTTAACGCGCGGCAGGCAGCGGAGATCCCTAAGACCGCCTGTTTAAACTGCCAGAATACCTCGGGGTTCTTGGGGTTGCCGAAGTTTATCCCGTCGGTAATAGCCAGCGGCTTTGCGCCGGTGCAAACTAAGTTCCTGGCTGCCTCTGCCACGGCGATCTCTCCCCCTCGGAAGGGATCAAGATAGCAATAGGTAGAGTTGCAGTCAATGGTGGCGGCGATCGCCTTTTTGGTTCCCGGAACAACAGCCACTCCGGCATCAGAGCCCGGGCCCAATAAGATGTCTTTAGCGGCTTTGGGGTCGCTGTGTTTAAAAACCCATCCCTTGCTGGCAATAGTAGGATTGCTCAATAAAGCCGTCAGGGTGCGGTTGTGGTCTGCCGGTTCTTTGATTGTTGAGAGGTTAAGTTTATTGGCCGCGGATAAATATTTCGGCCGGGCCGCCTCTCTCTTATAAACCGGCGCCTCCACTAATGCCGCTGCCGGAACCTCGGCAACTACCTTGCCGTCTTCCTTTACGCGCACCATCCCGTCGTCGGTAACCTTGCCGATAACATCCACCGGCACGTTCCATTTGGCAAAAATCTTCTTTACCCCCTCTAACTTATTTTTATCCGCAATCACCAGCATTCTCTCTTGTGACTCCGAAAGCATTACCTCATAAGCGTTCATCCCGTCTTCTTTGCGCGGCACCAGAGATATATCTATCTCTATTCCGGTACCCGCCTTGTAAGAGGTCTCGCAGGTGGAGCAGACCAGCCCCGCCGCCCCCATATCCTGCATGCCTAAGGCTAAATTCGCGGCGATCAGCTCAAGGCAGGATTCCCGCAGGCGTTTTCCCATATCCGGGTCGCCGATAGCAACCGCGGAGCTCTTCTTAACCGCCTCCTCATCCAACGCCATAGAGGCAAAGGCTGCGCCTTCAACGCCGTCCCTGCCGGTTCCGCCGCCGACGATAAGCACTAAATTGCCCTTTCCCTTTGCCCGGGCCCTAACCATCTCCTTGCGCTTGAGAATACCGACGGTCATCGCGTTAACCAGCGGGTTGCCCTCATAAGAGGCGTCAAAATAAATCTCACCGCCCATCACCGGGATACCCGCCACGTTGGCGTAATCCGTAAAGCCGCGGATGATGTTTTTAAATAAGAATTTAACCCTTTCCTTATCCAGCCGGCCAAGGCGCAAGGAATCCAAGAGCCCGATCGGCCGCGCCCCCATGGTAAAGACATCGCGGACGCATCCGCCGCCGCCGGTGGCTGAAGCCGCATAGGGCTCAACCGCCGAAGGATGATTATGCGACTCAATTTTAAAAACAACTGCCAGTCCGTCTCCGATATCCACTACCCCGGCATTTTCTCCCGGGCCCTGGATGACCTGCTTTCCCTTGGTAGGGAAAAGCCTTAACACCGGTTTTGAATTTTTGTAGGAGCAGTGCTCGCTCCACATCGCCGAGAACAACCCTAACTCGGTATAATTGGGCTGGCGGCCTAAGAGTTTCTTTATCCGCTCATACTCCTCAGGCGTCAACCCCTGCTTCTGAACCAGTTCCTGCGTAACCGCAATCGTCTCTGTAGCCATTTTATATTCTCCTGTTTTAAAAAACAAAATATCCGTTAAGCTGACTGCGCCATTGCAGGCTATTTATGTTTCTGCGCCATTGCAGATATCTCGTGATAATAATCAAATCTTTTAGAGGCGGGAAAAAATCTTATCTACGTAACGTAAATAATAATTCAAGTCAAATATTTTATCCAGTTCCCGGCGGCTAAGGTATTTCGGCAGCTCCTTGTCCCTTAAAAGGTTGTCTTTAAACTGCGAATTGCTTCTCCAGGTCCGCATCGCGCAGCGCTGGACCAGGTCATAGGCCTTCTGGCGCCTCAGGCCCTTATCCATCAGCGCCAAAAGCACCCTCTGGGAAAAAATCAACCCGCGCGTGCGCGCCAGGTTAGCGAGCATATTATCGGGGTAAACGTTTAGCCCGTCCATAACTTCAATAAATTTATTCAGCATATAGTCAAGTGTCACTGCCGCGTCCGGCAGGATCACCCGCTCAACAGAAGAGTGAGAGATATCGCGCTCATGCCAGAGGGCAACGTTTTCCATCGCACTTAAGGCATGCCCGCGCAAAAGCCGGGACAGGCCGCAGATGCGCTCGCAGATAACCGGGTTGCGTTTATGCGGCATCGCCGAGGAGCCCTTCTGGCCTTTAGTAAAAGGCTCTTCCGCCTCCAGCACCTCGGTCCTCTGCAGGTGGCGTATCTCAAGGGCGAATTTCTCTAAGGACGAGCCGATAACGGCTAAAGTTGAAACATACTGGGCATAGATATCCCGGGATATAACCTGAGTAGAAACCTTTGCCGGCCGGAGCCCGAGTTTCCCGCAGACGTAGGCCTCAACCTTCGGGTCGGTATTGGCATAGGTCCCCACTGCCCCGGAGATTTTGCCTACGGAGACCTCTTCTGCTGTCCGGCGCATACGCGCCAGGTTGCGCTCTGTCTCATCATACCAGAGGGCCAGCTTAAGCCCGAAGGTCGTCGGCTCGGCATGCACCCCGTGGGTACGGCCTACGCAGGCCATCTCCTTATACCTGACTGCCTTGCTGCGCAGGAGGATGGAAAGTTTTTTCAGGTCTTTTATTAAGATTTCGCAGGCGGCTTTTAACTGCACGCCTAAGGTAGTATCAAGGATATCCGAGGAGGTCAAGCCGATGTGCAGATATTTGGCGTCGGGGCCGATGCTTTCGGCGACGTTATTGACAAAGGCTACTATATCATGGCGGGTCTTTTCTTCAATGAGGTTGATCCTGCGGATATTGAATTTTGCTTTTTTCTTGATTCTCTTGACTGCTGCGGGCGGGACTTTCTTTTGTTTTGCAAGCGCTTCCAGGACAAAGAGTTCAATGTTCAGCATCGTCTGGAACTTAAACTCCTCCTGCCAAATGCTGCCCATTTCTAGAAGGGTGTAACGTTGGATCATGCTTACTGCCCCTCGATGAATCCCAAGAAGCGCGGGATGGATTTAACCGGAAATTATAGTATAACAGATAATATCCCGTTTAGCAAATAAAAAATACGGCCTCTTTTAATCCTTGCAATGGCAGGCTTCTGCTGGTTCCCGGAAGGAATGCCTTGAGGTTAATTCCGTATATTCCTGGGACTTATGAAGATTAAGCCAGATGTTGCCGTAGGCGCGGATCCACTCCATCGCCGCCCTGTCCTTGCCGATATCCCGGCCTACTTTCTCGCTCTCAATCCATTTATAGCGTTCAATCTCGGCTACCACCCGAGGGTCGTCCAATAATTTAAGCAATAAAAGTATACGCATATATGCCCTTTTAGCCCCGGAGACAATACTGCTCCGGGTTAGAATTTGATTTTGTTTTTTTGTATAGTTGCGGAAACTTACTCTTTGTGCGGGTCAGAGGAAGGTTAAATATATGAATACGTTTTAATGCATTAACTTCCCAAACTCTTCCCTGCCCCGATAAACGCGAAAACAATATATCACCGGCAAAAATTTTGTCAAGAAATTATTTCGTGGAGCGTCATTGCGAGGAGGGCGAAGCCCGACGAAGCAATCCCTTTTTGAGATTGCTTCGCTCGCTAGTGCTCGCTCGCAATGACAAAATGCCTTAGCCTAACTTTATATCCAGGCGGTTTAATTTGTTATGCGGAAGCCTGATGATTATCCTGCGGCTAAGTAGAAAAGAATTTTGCTTTTTTACTTCAAGGTTGAAGCCGTTTAGCGAGGCGCCAGTTATTTTGTAGCGGCCGTAGGGGAGCATTTTGGGATTGGAGAAATTAACTTGCAGGGGCCGGCCGGCAAAGGATCTTTTAATGCTTACGGCCTTTGCGCCCTTAAACTGCTCGAGTGACAGTTTCGGCTCAATCAACAAATCCCCGCATTGCCCCTTTACCCCGAATGCCCCGGTCAAAAGCGTGAGCACAAACCAACTGGCAGAGCCGGTAAGATACGAATACATCCCCCTGCCCTCTGCGTCAAAATACTCGGGGAGACAAGGATAAATCTTGCACTTCTCTGTATCGGTTGACATCCTGTATATGGAATCTAAGGCGCGCCAGCCCTCTTTTACAAATCCCCTTTGGTATAAGGCATAGGCCAGCATCACCACCATATGGTTAAAGAAAGCGCCGTTCTCCTTGTTGCCGTAGGCAAAAGAAAATGCCCTGCCCAAGTCGTGCTGCTCTTCCTGGAAATCGGTATTTAAGTGATAGCCTTTGAATTTCTTATCAAAAAGGTATCTTTCAGCGTTTTTTAAGATATCGGCTATCTGTTCATTAGTGGCTGTTCCGCTCATTATCGGAAAAACCTGCGAGGCAAGCATCATCCTTAGCCGGCCGCCTCTTCTGCCTTCAACGCGCCTTGCCTTATTATCGTAATAGCCGTTAAAGAAACCCTCCTTTAACCACTCCCTGCGTCGGATATGCTCACGCATCCAGGAGGACTTCTCCGTTAAATTGGCGGCCAGCAGTAAACTTTTTATCCGTACTTTTCTGCCGGAAAGGCCGAATTTTGTCTTTGCCAAATATGCATTGAGTAGTTTATTTTTCTTAGCGGGGCTGGCGTAATTTTCCCTGCACAGAAGCATCTTCATCTCCGCGGCAATTTCAACGTCCTTACTGCCTGACTTTAACAGGAGCCCGGCCAAAAGCTGGAGGTTATGCGCGTACATACTGCTGAAGGCAACACTCTCTCCGTTCTCCTTGGCCATATCAAGGCCGTCATTCCAGTCTGCCCCTTCAAGGCGCAGATGGTTGTGTGAGCCGACGTTAAAAAACTGCGTCAGGCTCTGCACTAAAAGGTGCTCAAAGACCGTGCC